>PRDT01000070.1 GCA_003173995.1 Candidatus Levyibacteriota bacterium
TTCTCGAAGGTATTGGTATATCACAAGAAAGACCTGGTAGACATCACCGAACAGATGTATTTACTCATAATGTCCTCTCTCTTAAATTTTGTTCATCTAAAGACCCAATTGTGCGATTTGCAACACTTATTCATGATGTTGGCAAGCCACGCGTTGAAGGAAAAGATGAAAACGGACTTGTTATTTTCTACAATCACGAAGTGATGGGAGCAAAAATGGCATTTGAGATAACAAACAGACTCCATTTTTCTAAGAAACAACGTGAAAAAGTCGTCAAACTTATTCGTTGGCACATGTTTAGTATAGATGAGCATATAACCGATGCAGCTGTCAGGAGATTTATTAGACGAATTGGCATAGATAATGTCACTGACATGATAGATCTTCGTATTGGAGATAGGCTTGGAAGTGGTACAGAGACAGCAGAAAGTTGGAGACTGAAGTTATTCAAAGAGCGTATTGAAAAAGAATTGGCCCCAGGTCCTTTCTCAATAAATGACTTGGCAATTGATGGCAATGATATTATGAAGGAATTGAAGATGAAACCTGGCCCACAAATAGGCAAATTACTTCAATTACTTTTTGAAGAAGTCGATGAAGATTTATCAAAAAATACTAAAGATTATTTACTAAAAAGAGTCAAGGAAATATCTCCACAATGAAAAAAATATTTTCCTCTCAACTTTTTATACCACTTTGTATTAGCTTGTTTTTCTTTATTGCGTACAGTGTGATGGGAGTTATCCGTCAGATTCATTTTCTCTCAGGATACGACCTAGCAATTGTCGATCAAGCTATCTGGAATTATAGTCATTTTCAAGCTCCTATCTCAACCAATCAAGCCTATGCATTTACTCCTATTCTTTGGGATCATGTTGAACTTATCTTTCCACTGCTTGTACCATTTTATTGGGTTTATAACAATGTTATTACTCTTATTCTTCTCCAGTCTTTTGCTATTTGTTCAAGCGGCATTGCTGTTTTTCTTATTGCAAAAAAATATGGCTTAAAAACAATTGTTTCAATCTCACTTCTTATTAGCTATTTACTATTTTATGGGATTCAAAATGCTATATGGGCTGATGTACATAGCCTTGTCTTTGGAATTGCATTCTTAGCTTGGTTTATTTATTTCCTTGAAATAAAAAATAAGAAAGGCGCCTGGATATTTTTTCTTCTTACTATTATTTGCAAAGAAGATATGGCACTTCTCACAGGTATTATTAGTATTATTCTCTTTGTTATAAGAAGAGACAAAAACATGTTATGGTTTGGGGGATTATCATTTCTCTATCTTTTCAGTATTTTCTATATTTACTTTCCTTACTTTGTCCCAGGAGGATATAGATTTCAAAGTAATACTGGGCTACTTTCCCAAATTCACATTGATAATTTTTATAATTCTTCTGATAAGAGAAATGTCCTGTTATACAGTAGTATTTGGTTTGGATTTTTACCATTTTTATCACCCTTCTACCTACTCGCTGCACTTGGAGACTTGATAAAGTATTTTGTAATAGGCAATGCTGTTGTTAGCTCTGGGCAAAGTATTTTTGGGCATTACCGATCGTCTCTTGCGATTCTTCTCATTTGGCCAACAATTATTACCATTGGAAAATTTAAAAAATTTAACTCCCCTGTTATTGCTTTGTATCTATTACTTTGTGCTTTTCTTTTACAATATTTTCTTCATTTACCATTTTCTTATTTTGCTAAAAAATGGTTTTGGGCTCCGACACCAAGCGTTGCATCAATGAAAAAAATTCTACCTTATGTCCCACGTGATGCTGCTGTTGTAACACAAATTAATATGTTACCTCATCTCAGTCACCGAAAATTAGAGTTTATTATGTGGCCAGAAACAAAAAAGTTTACTGCCCATTCTCCTTGTGGACAAGAAACATGCAATTGGTTTCATTGGGCCGGAAATCCGAAGTATATGATAGTTAATACATCAACCGACTGGGATACGCGATATTGGTTAACCAATAGAAGTGAATTTATTGATGGTATAAAGAATCTCCAAGCAGCGGGAATTATCAAGCCTATACATATAATAGACTCGACATATATGTTTGAAGTATTAAAACATCCTTTATAAGAGAGAATTTGATATAATAGACTTATGAATCAACAAGATTGTATTTTTTGCAAAGTAATTTCTGGAGAATTTGATAGTGCAAAAGTTTGGGAGGATGATAAGTTTGTCGCTATTTTAGATCTCAATCCCAATACTACTGGTATGACTGTTGTGCTGACTAAAGATCATCATGATTCATATGTCGTTGACATGGATGATGAGACCTATGCTTCTTTTTTCAAAGCAGCAAAAAAAGTGGCAAAAATCCTTGAGAAAGCATTAGGTGTAAAAAGAGTTGCTCTTGTTATGGAAGGTATGGGTATTAATCATGCACATATTAAATTGTATCCCCTTCATGGGTTAGAACAAACTTTTGAAGAGACATGGGTAGATGAAAGGGAATTTTTTGATATGTATAAAGGGTATATCTCAACAAAAATGGGGCCTCAGAAAAATATGGAAGAATTAAAAGAATTAGCAAATAAAATAAAACTTTCCTATGCTTAAACAACAATTGAGAGATGAATTAAAATCATCTATGCTCGCAAAAGATGAATTGAGAACCTCAGTCCTTCGTATGCTTATTTCAGCCATCACCTACTACGAAATCCAAAAAGGGGGCGCTGGATATGAAGCAACCGATGAAGATGTGCTTGCTGTTATTGATAAACAAGTCAAACAACGCAAAGATTCTATCGAACAATTTGAAAAAGCAGGAAGACCAGAACTCGCAGAAAAAGAAAAGAAAGAGATGGATATATTATCTAAGTATTTACCAGAACAAATGTCAGAAGATGATGCACGAAAAATAGTTGAAGAGACAGTTGCTGGACTTGGTAATGTAACAATGGCAGATATGGGAAAAGTTATGGGAGCAGTCATGCCAAAATTAAAAGGTAAAGTAGATGGAAATACTGTTAGTAAATTGGTGAAAGATACACTTACGAAGTAAGATAATCAAATAATCTTTCTTTATCTAAAAACTTTTTAACTTCCTCAAACAATATTTTGTGTCCTTTATCATTTGGGTGAACTACATCAACAAGCAATTTTTCGTACTCTATTTGCTTTAAAGTATCAAATAAGTCTACTTTAAGGATATTTTTCTTACTACATATTTCAGAAATATAGGCATCATACTCCTTCACTTTCTCATTTGAAAATAACAACCCCGTCGAAAGAGTTATATTTACTGGAGTCAAACCAACACAAACAACTTTACAATTATGTTTTAAGGCAAACTCTATCATTGTCTTGAATGCATTTTTAAACTCAATTGAAGGCGTTGAATGCAATGTCATCCAATTATTTGGACAACTATCATTAATTCCTGCAGATAGGATGACTAGGTTTTTATTATTGGTATTTTCTTGTTGAGGGATTCTAATAAGAAGTTCCTGCTCAAATCTTTTTGCCAAGCGAGTAACTACCTCTCCTGGAATACTACAGTTATAGACTTGAAAATTGGTAGGAATCGGTTTATTAAAAGTTTCATCAATATATTTTCTCAAACGAGCAACCCAACCACCTTCTTTATCCCATTTTCCATATGCAATACTATCTCCGAAGACTATTATCTTGCTCATTTCTTTTTTCTCTTTTCAATTATTTCTTGCCAGAGGACAAGAAGAGGAGCGGCATTAAAAATAGATGAGTAGGTTCCGGAGATAACGCCAAGAAGAAGTGCTGCAATAAACCATTTTGTACTATCCCCTCCGAATAATAACAATGCAAGCAAAACGAGAATAACAGTCAGTGATGTATTCAATGATCTCACAATTGTTTGATTGATTGATTCATTCACTACATGTCCAAAATTACTTCCACCCATTCTTCTCAAATTCTCTCTAATTCTATCGAAAACAACAATGGTATCATGCACTGAAAATCCAATAACAGTCAGTATTGCCGTTATAAAAAGACTATCTACTTCAATATTGAAGAAATGTCCAAGAATAGAAAAAATACCAAGTAGTACAAGTGCGTCGTGCAAAAGTGCAACAATTGCACTGACACCAAATCTCCAGCTACTTGTTGGATATGGAACCGCTCGAAAAGACCATGCAATATATAAGACAATAAGTAAGGATGCTAATCCAACACCGAGGAGTGCATTTTTGGTTGTTTCTCCTCCAATAGTTGGGCCAATCGTTGTAAAGGAATCTTCTTTAAATGTCCCTGTCTTTTGATATATTGTCTGAAGAAGTGTTGTATGCTCCTGATCGCTAACAGGAACCGCACGAATAGTAACTTGTTGTCCTGTTGTCTGAAGGCTAACGAGTTTGACCTTATTACTTCCAAATGACTGAGTAATAGCTTGTTGCTGCTCTGCTGTTACTGACTTCGGGTAAGAAAAAGAGAATTGTGATCCTCCAGTAAAATCAATAGAAAGATCAAGTCCCCAAAGAGCCAAAGAAATAAGACCTGGAACAATTACCAAAAGTGAAATTATGAAAAATATATTTTTATGCTTAATAATATTCATAGTTAATGTTTGTAAAATACTCTAATTAACGTACGAGTTACAACAATTGCCGAAAACATCGACACAATAACTCCAATAGCAAGGGTTACTGCAAAACCTCTCACAATACCTGTACCAAAAATATAAAGAATCGAACTTGTAATAAGGGTTGAGGCATTCGAATCTCGAATCGATGGCCATGCTCTGGAAAAGCCTAATTCAACAGCTGTTGATTGTGATTTGCCAAGCCTGAATTCCTCTTTCATTCGTTCAAATATAAGAATATTAGCATCCACTGCCATACCAATAGATAATATAAATCCAGCAATACCTGCAAGCGTTAATGTTATAGGAATTCCTTTAAATAATGCCAATACAAAAAGTGTGTAGAGAATAAGTGCAATACTTGCAATTACTCCTAAACGTCCATAGAGAAGCACCATAAACACCACAACGATAGCAAATCCTAATATACCAGCAAAAAGACTTTTCTCTAGTGCTCCTTGACCTAAGGTTGCGCCAATACTTCGACTTTCAAGCGGCGTGAGACTCACTGGCAAAGCTCCTGCTTGTAGCTCAATAGAAAGTGCTTTTGCTTGATCTGTGGTGAAAGAGCCAGTAATAACAGCACTTCCTGTTAAAATTGCTTGATTAACTCGTGGTGCCTCTACAACAACATTATCCAAAACAATTGCGACTACCTTATTTACATTCCTGCTGGTAATATCAGCAAATTTCTTTGCACCGTCACTGGTAAAGGTCAGCTGCACTTGAGGAACACCTGTATTTTGATCAAATACTGTTGTTGCATTCTGTAAATCTTTTCCAGTTAAATTGGTCTTCATTGCATTAGTGCCCAAAACTTGAGGTATACCCAAAGGAAGGGCTGATGGAGAGGCTTCTGCTGAGCCACTTGCTCCTTGCTCCCAGAATGATAATTGAGCTGTAGTACCAATGAGTTGTCGAGTCTGCGCAATATCAACTCCAGGCAACTCTACGGTAATACGATAATCACCATTTGTCTTGATAGTCTGAATAACTGGCTCTGAAACTCCATACAAGTTGACTCTTCTTTCAAGCACTGTCTTTGCTCCTTCGAGTGCATCTGCTCTTTGCGCTTCTGGAATATTTTTCATATCAGCTCGAAGTGTTATTGAGGTTCCACCTTCTAAATCTAGTCCTCTTTTAAATTCAAAGGTCTTCTTAACAGGTGCACCATTACTGTTAAATGTAATCGTGAGGCCTGGATATATTTTGTGGACATGAATTTGTTTATTGATGATAGGAAGCTTCGGAGTATCTATCGAAATAGGAAATTTTGGCAAATCAATAATAACTGCTGCAACAGTAAGAAGAATAATAAGTGCTAATAGAATGCGTGGGTGTTTTTTCATTCAAGCATACTTTCCTCGTCGCCAATAAGCATAATGCGGGACCCTGCAAGAATTCCGCTGAGGAATGGATCATGTCGACTTTTTCTGAATGCAAATTCATCTTCTGTCATGACTGTGTAATTAATTTCTGTTCCTATTTTTGCTTCTTCATTTCTGACAAGAAGAGAAAGTTCTGGAATAACTATTGTTCCGACAATCAAGAAATCAACATCTTCAACATTTTTTTTCACTTGCTTTACATATCTCCCACTAAACATTGCATACTTTATCTTTCCTAATTTTGCTCTATTTTTCATGATATCAGCACCAAGACCTGTTGTCTTAACACCCAAGCGAAGCAAATCAAAATAAAAAGGATAGGTCTTTGAAAGAGAATAATATACTCTGTTTGCTCTTTTTTCTTTTTGAAGAATACTTTTATCTTCCAGAAAGGCCAATTCGCGTCTAACCGCATTAATCTCATCTCCTGTTCGTCTCACGAGTTCTCGAACATGGAACATGTCATAAGGATGATCAAGAAAGACTTGAATTAATTTAATTCGTGATTTTGATGTAATGAAGTCTGCTAACATACTGCCTCTTTTATTATATCAGAAATGAACAACTATTTTACACTAAGGACACCTTCAAGGGGCAGAACAGTGAACCAAATGAGTCCTCTATCAAATTTAATTGGATTACCACTTGCATCATAGACAAGAGTACGTGATGTTCGGGTATCTTTTCTCCAGGTACCTTTAATTTGTTTACCATCCATGAAGATAGTAGCCTTTCCCGTACCTTTATTTTGATACAAAAGATGAATATTATTCTCATACCCATCACCTGCATTCAATTCTGCCATAGATAACACTACAACTGCCTTAGCTGTTATTTGTTTCTTGGTATCAAAATCTATATGTGGAGCACCACCATTACTTCTCTTATACATATTCGTCGTTGGATCATAGGTCCAGTCCGCATAATAATCTGAATTTCCTTTCCAGAATTCAAGGTGAATACTTTGTGATGTACCTCTTTCAGAAGCAACAGCATCATCCTTAAATGTATATTTGACAAATTTGGTGTCCCAGACATTGCCTTCTTTATCAACATTTGTTAAGTCCCGATTTGTCTTGGCAAAATCCCATAATTTGGTTGTTGCCGAATACATAGTATGCTCCGTTGCAACCGTATGTCCGAGTCTGTCATAGTCTCTCCAAAATGTTGGGAATCCAATTGAAAATTGATTGAGATCATTGTATCCGGACCATCCATACGTATCGAGTTGTCCTAACGCATCTGCTGGTCCTGACGCATTTGCTCCTCCTACATGAGCATAAAGAGGTGATGTGCCATACTCTGACATGAAATCAATGTAGTAAGTCCTTGCAGATCGCACAGGACCTACTTGTGGGGCATCCTGACAATAGAAAACAGCCAAGAAGCGAGTTATACCACCTTCTGCAACTGCCTCGTATACAACATCTGCAAATGAAAGACCAGATTGAGGACGAGCTTCTGTATGATTTTCAATCATGACACCAAGAGGTCGATGCTTTTCCCACCAAGCGCGTTGCTGTGAAGAATACTTAACACCATTTAAAGGACATTCTTCTGTCTTTGGAAGTGATGCATCAAAAGAGATAGATCCGTTAGCTAATTTTGTTGGAGGAACTGTCTTAACTAATTGCTTAACTGGCAACAAGTAGGAAAACAGTGCCATGAAAACTCCGGTAGTAAAAACAAAAAGTGCAACTGCGAGGAGTGCAACAATGAGATTTTTCTTATTCATGTAGATGTTTTGCTTCTTTGACAGCTTTTGTTTCTTCTTCAGAAAGTTCGTGCTCTACACCTTTTCCTTGAGAAACTCGTTTGGCATACCATCTAGTCCCTGAGCGAGAATACAAACCAGAGATAACAACTCCTGTATTCTCTCCGTCTAATAATGCAAGTATAAAACTCTGGTCTCCACCCGTATCCTTAAAGGGATTGAAGCGGAGAAGGCCAATTTTTTGGATATGCAAACGACCGTCTGAAATTATTGTATCACATTTACTTTTGAGAAAATCAATATCCTTTTTTGCTAATTCAACATCTTTTAACAAAGTTTCCAAGATAGCCTGTAAAGATCTTTTATTCGTGTCCTTAACCAAACTGTTGTAATGACCAGATAAGCGCATCACATAAAACGTAAGAAAAAATAACCATAAAAGGAGAGTAACAAATGCAGAAATAACAAGAATAATAGGCATAGCTAGCCTTATCTTAGCCTCTTGACAGCCTGCGTGTCAATAGTGTAATCTTGGCTATCAGCATGGGTAAACGAAGAAAGACACTCAAAGAGAAAAAACTATCTGATCTTCGTCATGTGACTTCATCAACTACATCAGATTCTATCAAAGAGAATCAAAAAATTTCCGCTTCTTCTTTCCCCTCATATTCTTTCTCAGGTCAAACAGCTACCGTACATCATCAATCATTTAACTTGAGACATGAATTACTCAAAACATGTGGAGTTTCTCTTGGTATTGTTGTATTTCAAGTTACACTTTTTGTTCTTTTTAAAAATCATATTGTTTTACCATTCGGACCATTACAGTATTAACTGTTTTGTCGAAAGGGGGTGAATTTATACTATGGCATCAATGTATTGTGTTAAATGCAGAGCAAAGAGAGACGTAGATAATCCAGAACACGTTACCATGAAAAATGGTAAGCCTGCAATGAAAGCAAAATGTCCAGTTTGTGGTACAGGAATGTACAAGATTGGCGCAAAATAATTTCTCCCTTAGAGATACAAAAAACCTCCGCGCAAATGCATTGGAGGTTTTTTGGTGGATAATTTGCTATGCTAAATGCATGCCACCCTTCTTTAGATCAAAATCCTTTTCAAAAAAATTCTTTCTGAATCCACTTTTTGGTGTCTCTACAATGCTTTTTCTCTGGACTCTTTTTGATGGAACATTTTCTTATGTGACACCACTTGCCATAACCAAGCATGGTTTTTCAGAAACAACACTTGGCATTATTATAGGTAGCTCTTCTATTGCAGGCGCACTCTTTGACTTTATCTTAAGTAAATATCTGAAAAATACTCATTTTCGAAGAGTTTATTTCTTAATGTTTATTTTAAGTTTCGTTGCGCCACTTATCCTATGGCGCGCATCTTCACTGTGGGTTTTTCTCATAGCAATGGCAATTTGGGGATTCTATTTTGACTTAGAAAATTTTGGTAATTTTGATTTTATAGGACGCAAATTGCCTCAAGCAGAACATACAAAGGGATTTGGTATCTTCTCTATTTTTAAAGAGCTTGGGTATATGCTTGCACCAATTATTGCAGGATTTGTTATCGGTAATTATCTTGATTTTAAACCCTTTCTTCTGATGTGTTTATTTATAAGTTTTGCTTTTGTCATGTATCTTGTTGTCATTGGAATAACTCGCAAACACAATAAAGAATATATTGAACAAGTTGAGCCACGTAACAAAAATATTTTTACCGAATTAAAAACGTGGAGGAAGATTGAGATGGTCCTATTTCCAGTTTTGTCACTCACGATATTACTAAATATTTTAGATGCATTTTTCTGGACACTAGGACCAATCATTGCTGAAAATTTTTCATCGCTTCATCCATTTAATGGACTTTTTATGGCAGCGTATACATTCCCTACCCTAATCGTTGGATGGTTTGTCGGAAGGATAACAAATAAATTGGGCAAAAAACGAACAGCGTTCTTTGCATTTGCTATCGGATGTTTGCTACTTAGCTATTTTTCCATGTTACAAGGGCCACTTATTCTCCTCGGCCTTATTTTCTTATCATCTTGTTTTACTGCAATTTCGTGGCCATCAATTAATGGAGCCTATGCAGACTATCTAGAAGAAAGTCCACGACTTGAAAGAGAAATAGAAGCAGTCGAAGACTTTTCGACAAATATAGGATACATTATTGGACCTATCCTCGCTGGATTTCTTGCAGATCATATAGGAAATGCAAATACATTTTCAGCACTCGGGAGCGTTGGAGCAATTGTCGCTATAATCCTTATTTTTATTACTCCAAAAAAGATTACTGTCCCGGGTTCTTCTCGATAATTTACAATGTATATCTCTTTAAGAAAAGAGACTTCACTACTTCTACTAGCACCAAATATGCTATCACCAAAACAATTAATATACCAAAATATAGAGGCGGTAAAGGAGTAAACCCAAGCATTGACATGAATGGTAAGAAAGGAAAAGTAAAGGCAAGTCCAACCATGGCAAGTGCTGTTATCAAGACATATGTGCTTGGTTTGCTTAAGAAAAATGGCGTACGCGCCGTACGAATAACAAAGATCACTAATATTTCTGTCGCAACAGATTCTATAAACCATCCTGTCTGGAAGAATGAACCTTTGGCATGAAAAATAAAAAGCATAATTCCAAATGTAAGAAAATCAAAAAGCGAACTTATAGGTCCAAAGAAAAGCATGTAATTTTTAAGAAAATTAATATCCCAATGACGAGGTTTTATTAATGATTCTGGATCTACGTTATCTGATGGAATAGTCACTTGTGAAACATCATAAAGACTATTTGTGAGAAGTATTTGTACTGGTGTCATCGGTAAAAATGGCAAGAAAAAAGAAGCACCAGCAGCCGAAAACATATTTCCAAAGTTAGAACTTGTTGCCATAAGAATATATTTTATGGTGTTGTTAAAGGTACGCCTCCCTTCAATAATACCATCCGCAATAACATGCAAACTTTTCTGCAACAATACAATTGCAGCCGCATCTTTTGCAACATCAATTGCGTCATTCACTGAAATGCCTACATCTGACGCATGAAGTGATGGAATATCATTTATACCATCCCCCATATACCCAACTGTATGACCTATTCTCTGAAGTGTCTGAATAATTCGTAATTTTTGCTCTGGACTCACTCGTGCAAAGAGATTTATTTTTTCAACAATTGCATGAAATTCTTGATCTGTTATGGTATCCATCTCTTTTCCAGTCAAAACACCCGTAACTTCTAGCCCAACTTCCTTACAGATTTTCTGCGCAACTATTTCATTGTCTCCTGTAATAACTTTTACATGTACAGAGAGATCTTTTAACCTCTTGAGGGAGTCTTTGGCACTAATCTTTGCCATATCTTGTAAAATAATATATCCATCAAAATGCATATCCTTAATATCTTTCCAAGAATAGTCTTCTTTTGAAGAGACTGACTTTGAAGCAATGGCAATAACACGCATGCCATCCTGATTGAGTGAAAGAAATTCTTTTTCTAGAGAAGATTTTTTCGATACACCTTTACAGAAGGACAGAACTGCCTCTGGATTTCCTTTTATAATAAGTTCTCTTTTGCCTTCATGTTCTATCACGGCAAACATTACTTTATATTGATAATCATAAGGTGTCTCAACAATCTTTTTATATGATTTCTCTAGGATAAATGTATGTTGGATTGCATAGTGCCAAAATGCAACGTTAATGCTATCACCAATAATTTTGTTATGTACAATTGCATTGTTACAAAGAAGCGATTTGCGTAAAATATCTTGTGAAGACTTACCCTGAACACCAATGATCCCTTTTACTTCCATTTTTCCTTCAGTAAGAGTTCCTGTCTTATCTGTACAGAGAATGTCCATGTTTCCTAAATTTTCAATAGCGATAAGTTGCTTTGCAACAACATGTTTTTTGGCTAGCTTACCTGCACCATGAGACAAACTAATAGTGACAATGACTGGAAGAAGTTCTGGAGTAAGTCCTACAGCAATAGCAAGCGCAAATAACAAGGAAGTAAGAATACTGTGCCCAAGTAATGCATTTACGAGGAAAATACCAAGCGTAAGAATAATAACAACATTAATAATGAGCTTTCCAAATTGTACGAGCCCTTTTTGGAATTCTGTGACTGGTTTTATAAATGTGCTTTCTTCTGCAATTTTTCCATATTCTGTCATTTTCCCAACACCAATAACAATTGCTTTTGCTGACCCATTGACAATACTTGTCCCCATAAATCCTATATTTAGACAATCACCCAAACTATGTATTTCTTTTTTAATCACATCACTACTTTTCATTATGGTTACAGATTCACCTGTTAAAATAGACTCATCTACTTCAAGGTTATTGGTCATGATAAAGCGGACATCCGCAGGAATAATATTTCCTGATGCCAACAAAACGATATCCCCTACAGTAAGATGAGAAGGGGGAATTTCCTTTTTTTCATCTTTTCTTAACACAAAGACGCTTGAAGAGATCTTTTTTAATAATCCTTCTATTGTTTTTTCAGCACTATATTCATTAAAAAACCCTAAGAAAATACTTACAACAATGACACCAAAGATATAATACGCACTTCCTCTTTCACCGAGAAAAAATGAGATAGTTGTCGCAATAGCAAGAATAATAGTCAGGGGATTACTGGTAATCTGGCGAAAGAATATGTGTGTCCAATTAATTTTTTTCTTTTTGATGAAATTAAGACCAAATATCTTCTGATTTTTTCGTGCTTCTTCTTCGGTAAGTCCTGTTTCTCTACTGGCAAGCTTGTCGATAACATCTATATAGGGGGATGTGGCATACACAGAAAGATTTTTTACTATTGCCATATATTAGTTATACCATGTCGTAGACCTTATTCACAGCAAGGATCTTTATATCCACAATTATGACAATATGCATCTCTTGTGCCAGGCATATCACCCATTTCTGTATTACATCGTGGACATGGCTGTGTACGCAGGAGCACTACTGAAGATTGCATTTATTTATTTCCTTTATAATGGTCAAGCTTATAAAGATCAATAACAGCTGGAATAAAATGGACCTGAGATACAATATTTGCTCGACCAAATCCAGCAATTTCCCATAAAGAGTTACCAAGTGGCCCGCACGGAAGACTTTCGCAAACAACAATGAGCTGATCTGTGACTGTCTTTCTCTCTGGGTCAACAAGAGGATTCTCAATAGTAACTGGTGGATGACCCCATACGGTTAAAAAATATCTATAAGCTTGATCAGAATTCCCGCCTGTAATTAAGGCAAAATTAAATGGTTTATTATCTGCTAAGGAAAGAATTTGCTCAGTAAATCTCTTAGTTTGTAATAGCTGTTTATTGGGTGGATATCTGAAAGGAATACCAAGAAGATTAACATAAATAATCACAAGTATTGCTATGCCACTAATAATTTTGAATAGGATGCCCTTTTTCCAAAAGAAATACAACATATTTGCAATGAGAAAGAACGGAACTGCATACATAAAGCCAAAAT
>PRDT01000034.1 GCA_003173995.1 Candidatus Levyibacteriota bacterium
GAAATAATTGCTCCTGCAAACCATGGAATTGCAGAACTAAAGTAAGCAAATAAAGACCACAATAAGGCAATAATAAAAATAAAATAGATTTTCTTTTCTTTAATACCCCGAAGGTAAAGATATATACTAAGAGGCAATGTACTAAGAAGGAAATTCGCAATTAACTGAGAATTAAATAATGTATAAAAATTAAATATAGAGAATACATACAAACAACTGCCTATTACCTTTGCTATAACACTATATATATCTCTTTTAAGAGAAACATATCCAATGAGAATATAAAATGTTACTAATCCCCCAACAATATTGAGGCTATACATAAATGTTTGTAAATTTATAGCAGGCAGAAGTATCTTCAGGCTATAAAAAAGGAAAACAAAAGGAAGAATGCTAATTGATGGAAGCCAACTAATTAAATCACTTATTGCTGTTTCTGGTCCTACTTTTAACACATAATTTAACAAGTATTCCTTGGGATAGAGATAGTACAAACGCGAGTCATCTCCACCAAGATAGTATGTTTTACTGATAAACGAAATTACTAGTATACTTATTACTGTAATTGCAGATATTAAAATCATTGCTCTTCGTGAAAATAATAGTAATGACAATTTCTTAAATTTTCGATAATAAGCAATCATTTGTTTTTTTTGAACAAAGACATTTGCAATACTTTGAGCAATTGCACTGACAGTGAAAAGCATCAAATAAGGTAAGCCAAACATTACTTCATTAGTAAAATGTAGAAGAAGCAAGACAGTAATCTCGCCTAAAATAATAGCTGGTATAAAAAAACAATCAGTAAACTTATTCTTGTAGAAAAAATTAAAGTAAATATATACGCAAAAAGGTAATATTAAAATCCAAATAGAGCTGTGTATAGTTGTGAAAATACTAAAGAGTATAGAGATATACACTACCCAGTTCTTTTCAAAATGTAACTTTCTTCCCAGTACATATAGGTCTTGTAATCCTTTTGAATTTCCCAAAAGAATAAAAAGTAATGTAATACATAATGCACCAATCCATATGTAAAAAGAACTTAAAATACTTAATGACTTCATACAAAGAAAAATTCCTAATATTTTTTTATCATGTAGAAGTACTGCTTTAGTAAATACATATCTACTAAATACTTTATTCGATTGAAAGTTAAATTGCTCATTTGGAGTTATATTTTTGACTTCAATAATATAATCTCTGCCTGCAGAGTCCGCTATAACATCAAACCCGAAAGGAAACGGAGATAAGTTGTCTAAAAATTTTCCTGGATACGTTGCCTGGTAGTGCCAATTAGTATCTCTCTTCTCTTTTAAACGAAAGAGTACTTTTGCTTTTTGAGAGGTAACAATAGGGAGAGAAATAATTCCTAAATAATTATACTTTGCTTTTAAGTGAATGACTATATCATTATGATTGGGTACAAAATGAGAAATACTATTACTTTGAACTTGCAGTGAGGATCCATTGGCTTTTAGATCATTAACGAGTGTCCATAAAAATAAGACGCAAATTGCAATAATAAATACTCCTGTATATAAAAAAATTCTTTTTTTCATTAAATATAATGCTGTTTGTTCAAATAAATATCGTCTATTCTAATACATCTATTTTTTTGCTATTAGAAGTGACGTCGATATAACTTGTGGGAAAGGAAAATAAAATGGCATCCTCATATTGAGATGTTTATTTATTCTCCATAAAAAAGGAAAAAAACTCATAGGTTTATATTCTACTTTTCTAAACCCCTCTAAGGTAAATAGTCTCACCCAATTGACAGGGTGAAGTACAAAAAGATGAGTATCGTCAGTAAAAATATTTTTTGAAAACGGATATGGTGATGTCCCTATAAATACTCCACCTGGTTTTAATAATGAATAAATTTTCTGTATTGCGCCTTTAGGTGAAGAAAGATGTTCCAATACTTCAAATGCAAAAATATAGTCATATTTTTCTTTTTTTGATACAAAACTTTCAAGCGATGAGTGTTTAAATAACTCTCTGCCTAGAAAAGATCTTGCAAAGTCGTATGCATCTTTATCAATCTCCAAACCTATATATGACTCATATTGTATTTCATTTGAAAGCATTTTATAAAATCCTCCCAAACCAGATCCAATTTCTAGAATTGAAGCACCCTTTTTTATTTTAATTGAATTATTAATAAGACTCCATTGAGGATAAAACCACTTTCCATAATTAATAATATCTTTTTCTGAAAAAGAGCTTTTATAATGAGATTTAAAATAATTTTTATATCTTGTATTTTCCATTTTTTCTTTTCATGATGGGAAAAGTTACCCATCCTAAAATGACTACACAAGCTAACCAACCCAAAATACTAATACTATTAACGAATTTACCATATCTATCAGGTTTGAAATACAACAACAAATGCAAATTAATACTTCCATCATTATTAGTAGTATAGTATCCAGAATAATACTTTTTAATTGTCTCTGGATTTATGTCCCATCCATTTGCGTAATTAAAGACAAGAGTATTACTTCCTTCCTCAAATGGATAACTCTTATTTGATTTTACTAAATATAATGTCCAATCTTTATAATATGGATCAAGAAAAACCATTTTTTGCTCTTTATCCAAATGATCAATGGTAATATTATAAGAAGCACTATTCTTCCTTACATAATGTACATTGTTAAATTTTTGAGGAAAGAAATTATAATTATCTGTAAGATATATCTTTTCACTTAAATAATTTGGATTAATTTTATATAATGTATATCTCGAACCAAAATCTTGAAGCTTCTCTCCAGTAATTTCATTAATTAACTCTTCACTTTGCCAGTCACGTATCTCTTTTTTCTCTCCTCCATACATAAATGTATCTATTTGTTGAGGCAATCTCTGCTTATCTACTACCACATAAACTATATTAAATGTTCGTAAAAGAGAAAGAAGTTTTGAATATTGTTTCTGCTGTAAAAGAGAAAAAGCATAATCACCTAAAAATAAATTATTTTGTGTAATAAAACTAAATCTCCCTGCAAAATCCGATCTATCTGCTAATATTCTCATAGGTGAAAGTCCAGAATAGAATACTCCCTTATTAACATTATCTTCTATATTTGCATATGTCGGAGAATTAAGAGGCAACCATAATAATTTTGAAGCATCAGGTTGATCTTTTATAAATTGTGCTAAATTTATAAAATCACTATTAAACTCTCCAGAAAAATGAGTGTAAGATTTTGTTGCACTATAGAGTGTGTAAAACGATTGAGCTGCAAATATTACTATAAAAATAGAGATTGTAGTTGTTATTGGAATAAAATACTTCTTAGATAACTTTTTCTTAAGAATAAAAAGACTATATGTTAAGGAAAATGCAAAGTAGAATGAAACACTAAGTGAAAATTTATCATACATATTTCTAAACATTGTGAAAAATGGGACATGCATTCCTAAAAGGAGAAAAATATGAGGTCCTATATTACCAAAACCTGGAGAGAAAAAATACCATGAAAGGAGAAAGCAGCAAAAAATAGTTGCAAATAGTAAAATCTTTTCTTTCTTTAACAAGTTTAGAGTAAATCCAACAGCTAATAATGGCAGGAAAAATATGATTCCAAACAATGTAAGAAATGAAAAACCAGTTAAAATATTTGTATTCATTTGCTGAAAAATTATATTCAGTGGGTTATAAAGAGTAGCTACACCAAAAATAATTCGTAAATTATCTTTTATGAATTCACTTGAGGAATAATATTGAAGGGTGCTATGTAATCCAGTATTAAAAAAATATGAATTTAAGAAATGAAATATCCAAAAAGCATTTAAAATTATAAATGTTAATCCACCTAAACTAATCATTTTTAGAAAACGCAATTTGTAAGTAAATCCTAACAAAATAAAAATAGGAAGACTAGCTATTAAAAATGCTGCCCACCAAGGAAGAGAATTAATTGTAGTACTTAATAATGAAAATACTGCAATACTAAAAGTAATGAAAGATTTTTTATTTTCATGTAACCCTCTTATAAAAAGATACAAAGTAATAGGTAATGCAGAAACTAAGTACATTGCTATTAACTGATTGGTATACATTGTTTTTGTTAAATAAATTGAACTCACATAAAAAATACTTCCCATTATGCGTAAGATTACTGTGTTTTTTCTCTCCATCCATAGACCTAAAAATAAATAAAAGCCTATAAATCCTAATGTAAAGTTAAAACCATATAGCACCATTTGTGTGCTCAGAAAGGGGATAAGTCGTGCTACTAAAATAAGATAGAAAAATGGTGCAAAGTATCCTACAGAGGCATATCCTGTCATAGCACCCGCTAACGTATTATCAGAAATAATATTAAAAGCATAATGGGACAAGAATTGATAAGGGAAAATATAGTACAGCCTTGTATCATCTCCACCAACAAGATATGTGTTCCCCCACAATATAAACGGAAGTACAAAAAAGAAAATAGCTAAAATTAAGAAAAGAATCTTTACTTTCATGATGTCATTACATAAGTTATTGTTTCTTTTGAAAATGCTTTAGCTATTGGGTAAAAGGGAATAATAAGATAACGATTTATTGAGGAGAGAGACCAAAATAAATCTAAGGGAAATTCAAAGATATCTGACTCTGATGACTCTATTGTAAGTTGCGTCTTTTTGGCAAGAGTGTGAAATCCTCTCTTATCAAACAAAATTATATGCCTTGGGGCATCTAAATGAAACCATTGCTCTTTCCCCAACCTTCTTCCCCAACTATTACTATTTGGTGTAGAAATAATAATAACGCCATTTGATTTGAGATATTTTTTTAGTTGCGTGAATAAAAGCAAAGGATCAGGAATATGCTCAAGAACATGCCATAATGTTATAACGTCAAATTTTCCTATTCTTTTTTTCATCGTGAGTATGTCTTCTTTCATTACTTTCAATTTCTTTTTTTTAGCAGCTTCATACTCTTCTGCATTAAGTTCCAAGCCCACTCGTTCAAATCTCTTTGGGTCAAGAAAAGAAAGAAATGAACCATTTCCGCATCCAACATCTAAAATACGTAATTTACCTTTTTTCCTTGCGAAACTATTTATAAAAAGTAACTTTTTTTCAAAATTTCTTCTTTCTAAGAATTTTTGAATTCTTTCAAAAATTCCTTTAGTATTTTGTTGATAACCCTTAAAACTGTAGTATTTTTTATAATATTGCTTATTAAATTTTATTCCATAAAGAAATAGTGAATTACAATTCTGACATGTATAGTAAATAAATTTTTCTTTTTTTGATAGAACTGTTTTGCCATGGGTACTTAGAGCACGGAATGTTTTTATCACATCAGTACTTCTACAAACCGGACAATGAATTTTCTTATTTATCTTCATAATCTGCAATATTATCACGAAATAAATAGAAGTAATATTGTAATTTTGGATTTTTCAAACAAGATGAAAATAGGCTTTTATCTTTTACTCTTCTCATAGACTGAATTATTTTTCTCTTTTTTAGAGTTTGAGGAAAATGAATAACATTCCACCAAATTGCTTTATATAAACTGGCTGCATGTTTCATTCTGCCTTGAAGTAACCAAATAATGCTCAAACAAATGTTAAGAACAATAAACAATGGGATTATACTAAGTAGACTTCTTGTTCCAAAATTTTTGAGCATACTGAGTAATTTATTTTTGAAGTTATGAAATTGAATGAAATCATTTGGGAAACGAAGAGAGGTTCCTCCGGCACCATGTAACACAGTAGCAAAGGGCCAATACCAACTTTGATAGCCAACCATCCACGCTCTATGACATAAATCTGTTTCCTCGTAATAACACCAAAAGTCGTCATCAAAAAGTCCAACCTTATCTATTACCTCCCGTTTTATAAGCATTGCAGCACCTTTAACAGTAAAAACCTTAAATGGATGATTATACTGAGAGAGTTTTGCACTTTTTCCATTGCCGTAGTGATACAGGAATGTGCTATTTGTTAAATACGACCCACATGTATCAATAATATTTGAAGGATTCATAAGAATAATTTTAGCCTGAAGAATCCCTGCTTTAGGAAATTCTCTAAATCCCCTCACAAAATTGCTTATAAATTTTTTTTCTACAACAGTATCATTATTGAGAAGTAAGATTAGGTCACCCGTTGCACATTGATAACCTAAATTATTTCCACCAGCAAAACCTAAATTTTCTTTACTTTGTATTAATTTAACACTTGGATATTCTTTTTTGACTAATGCAACACTACCATCTTGAGATCCATTATCTACAAAAATAATTTCAATATGCTTGTACGACTGTTGAATGAGTGCATCCAAACATCCCTTTAACCATTTTTTACCATTGTAATTTACGATGATTATTGAAACAAGAGCAGACATATTATAAGTAGTTTTTTTGATAAAAACTTATTGTTTTTTTAAGACCTAACTCTAATGGAATTTCTTCAAATTCACCGACAAGGGATTTTAAAAGAGTTATATCAAATTTTCTCGAGAATGTTTTTACTTTCTCTAATTGTTGTATTTCTGATTTTTTGTCTCTCGGAATTAATGAGGAAATAAGTTTTACCATTTTTGGTAGTGTAACATACCTTGAACCTGCAACGGTGACTATTTCAACAGATGCATCTTTCTCGATGAGCTGACGAACAATGGAAAGAAAATCAGTAATGTACAAAAATGACCTTATTTCTTTTCCTGTCCCTACTAACTGTATTGATGATCCTTCATGAAGCTTCTTAATAAGTGAAGGAATAACACGCATCCTTTCTTCATTAGTAAATTCGTCTCCAGGACCGTACAGATTTGCAGTTCTGAGGACTAAAGATTTAAAGCCATATTGATTACTAAATTGTTTGGTTGCTATTTCTGAAGATAGCTTTGCCAATTTATATCCATCTCCTTTAATATGCGCCATATCAATTCTACTTTGCTCATTCATCCTGTCTTCTGTGTTTGAGTAAACTTCTGCACTACTCATAAAAACAAATAATACATTTTCTATCTTACCTGCGGCTTCTAACATATTAAGATTCATTCTCATATTGTCAGAAAAAATATCTGCTGTATGCTCTTTTTTATATTTCATACTCCCATCAAGAGCAGCAAAATGTAAAATAATATCTTGTCCCTTAACAATCTTTTGTGCAGATAAAGGAGATAACAAATCTATTCTTTCAATGTTTATTTTTTTTATAATCTTTCCTAGATTTTTTGTTATTTTCTCAGCAGGTGTTTTCAGAGATATTGTCCCGGTAACCTGTGCTCCTAAATCTGAGAAATACTCTGCTGCATTTGATCCAACAAACCCCGAAACACCAGTTATAAGAACTTTTTTATTTTTCCAAAACTTACTTTTCATAATTTGCAATAAAAGAATAGATAATCCCCAAGCCTGATCCAGAATATTCTATGAATCGCATAATAAGAAAAAATATTGTGTCATGAGGTCTCCCTAAGAATAACCTCCAATTCCTCAAATACGCTGGACGTATAGGAAAATAACTTCGACTCGCAATCATTGGTCTTTTAACTATATATTTTAGCGCATCACGACCATACATAAATCTTTTTCTAAATAGCTTTGAAATGTTTAATTTTCCTTCATTGTGCATAACTATTGCTTTAATACGCCCAACTTGATATCCATTCTCAACTAATTTTTGATAAAAATCCCAATCATCCCCTCCTCCACCTAAAAGCTCATCTAATCCTCCTAATTTATTCCATATACTTCGTTTGACAAATCGTGGAGCTTCAACGGTATCATCTCCCCAGTAGCATCTTCTTTCTAAATTCTTAGCACGTGCCCATATGCCTTCTCCAAAAGAATCTTCTCTAATAATTACTGCATCATATTTTATGCATGCATTTACAGCCTCCGTAACTACACGTGGAGTTAACTCCATATCTGCATCTACATAATAGATATATTTTCCTTTTGCTTTTTTAGCTCCATAATTTCTCTTATGTGGAGCATCGAATAAACCTTTTTGTACATGAGGATAATAATTATATAATTTACAATGATATTTTTTCGCCAAGGACGCTGTTTGATCTTTAGATCCACTATCTACAATTATTATTTCAATATGTTTATAGGTTTGTTTTTTAATACACGAAAGACATTTTTCCAAAAGCCATCCAGAATTTTTCCCTGGTATAACAATAGAAACCAATGGTAATTTTTTCATATTATCTGTTTGTATATTTCATTTGCTCTTGCATCCCAACTATACCCTTTTTCTATCATAGATTGTGCTTCTTGACCCAATTTTTCTCTTTCTTTTGTACTTTTAAGTAAATCTACTACCATTTTGGCAAATGCTGATATATCTCCAATTGCAACTTTTCTAATCCCCTTTGGGTAATATGATTCATATGCTTTCAAATCAAATGCAACAGCTGGTGAGCCAAATACCATTGCCTCTGCTGCTGCCATTCCACCACTATCATAGAAAGATGGATGCATAACTAACTTACTTTTTGCAAAAATATCGTATTTTTTATCTCCATCAAAAACATATCCTTCCAAAAAAATATTTTTAGAAAGACGCTTTTTAGCAATATAATTTTTCACATCACTCATCAACGGACCATCCCCTATCATCACAAGCTTTGCAGTAGGTAACATTCTTACTACTTTCTCCCAAATAGAGACAAGTTCCATAACTCCTTTTTGTGGATGAAATCTGCCTTGAAAGACAGCATCATATATTTTTCGTTTAACTCCTGCTGTTTTTTTATATTGATTAATAAGTGTTGTATCAACTGCACCCTTTAAGACAACAACATTGCCTTTCTTATTTGACACCTTAAACACACTTCGTTCAGATTCATTATTTACAATAATTTTTGTTGCAAAATAAGTAATAAGTGGTCTTACAGGCAATTGAGCAAGAAAATATAACAGTGCTCTTCCCCTATACACGTTGGATCTTTTTCCTTCAGCAAATCCTTTCAAAGGATTGGGAGCCGTCTGATACCATGTCGCTACCCATGATGCTTTCGGATATCGAAGTTTTAGAAGAAAACTTGGAAATGAATCCATCCAAAATTCTGAAGCATTGTAGATATATGCATTATTTCTCAGTTGAAAAGTCAATCCTATCCAAATACTCAAGATTATTTTTACTAAATAAATACCAACAAAACCTAATTTTGTGAAGTGAGAAAGATTGTAGACTTTGTAATGGATATTTTTATTTTCCAGGTTTTGCTTTTGGCACATAGCATATCCATCTTCACTAACAAAAATAAAAATCCTGTCTCTTTTTGCCCACCTTCTTGCCAATTCTATAAATATCCTATCACTACCAGATAATCCTATTCCATATGCACCTAGAGCAAAAAAGTAAAAATTTCTCATATTCCTAGAATATCTAAGTTATTGTAAACACATTATACTATTGCCTTGACTAAAGCACTAGTTGGATTCTATTGTGGTTTGATGGCAGCAACAAAAATAGATACTCCAATTTCTTTCGGTTGATATATGTCATTCAATTTATCAAGAGCATTCACAAATCTAAATGCTAAAGAGAAAAAAAGTGGCTTTTTCTTTCTCTTTTCATATTTACTCAAAGAGGCTGACGTAGAGGTTGATAGTCTTCCACTTGCAAGAGATCTCGCGACTAAATTAACGATATGATGATTGAAGGGCAAGCTCCATGCAGTAACTGCAGTAGAATCTTGTACTTCAAATCCGGCCTTCTCAACCACCTTTACAATCGTTTCTCTTTTATAAAGCCGGATATGCTGATTCCATATGCCTGCCCAAAATCCCGATTGAATGTGTTTTTTTGTGGTTCTATCAAGCATCCAGTTAATTGGATCCCATAAAATGGGGTATCTTGCATCGGGAACAGTAAGACAAAGTGTTCCTCCTGGCTTGAGAATTCGGTAAACTTCTTTGAGCCCTTTTACGTCGTTAGGTAAATGCTCTGCAACTTCTGACATGACTGCTTTATCAAAAGTGTTATCTGCAAATGGAAGTCTCTTCATTAAATCTCCCTGTTTCAAAGGAATTTTTGGATCAAGATTCTTTTTGGCATTGGTAAGACCCTTAATGTCATAATCTGTTCCAGTAAGTCTTAATTTCATGTCCAAATTTGAGAGCAAATACAAGTAATATCCATCTCCGCAACCTATATCGATAATTTTTTCTCCTTTTTGGGGATTAAGAGTTGTAACTATTCTTTTCGCTCTTCTTTTTAGAGCCATGTCACCTGTGTTATTCAATAATCTATCAAGTTTTTTTAAATATATTTTATTCATACAAAATATTTTAATGGCTATTTTTTGCGAGCTTTCAAAATAAGTAAATGAGAGTGTCTAGGATCAATCTTGCTAAGTAACTTTGATAAAAATCCATCAAAAGGTATATATCCAATGCCTATAACTTTTTCTATATCAAATCCATATTCCTTATACGAATCAATTAGCATCTGATATGCGAATACTTTATTATGACTAAATTTTCCCATAGTCCTCCAATACAACGATTGTTCAGACTCATTAGACATGCCACCAGCACGAAGTGCAAAAGGATTCCCAAGTGCTCGTTTGGCAACTCCCATTGTTGTAGAAAAAGGCTGCCACCCACAAAAAAGAGCAACGACGTTTGCCCATGCTGAAAGATTATCTGTTGCGACAATCGTATAACCACCTTTTTTTAAAACTCTATATGTCTCAGAGATAAATAATCCCGAGTTGTAAAGATGTTCTAGACTATAATGACTTACCACTACGTCGAATGATGCTTTTTCAAAAGGTAATTTCTCATTAAGATCTCCTTTAATAATTTTTATCCCCTCTGCTCTCCCCCCCAAACCTTCAATACCAGTGATATGCTTTGTGCCAATTTTTTTTGCAATTTTTTTAGTGAAATTCCCCTCTCCGCACCCTGCATCAAGAAATTCAGCATCCGAATCTTTTTCTACAAGGTTTAGAACCATTTGATAATTCTCATTTACCCAGTTTTGAAAGATTTTAGAAATGTAATTTTTAAACATACACTTATCTCACCAGAAAGTTTAATTTAACCATTATAATATATTTTCTAGATTTTTAAACTATCTATTAAATAGTACAAAGAATTAGCGCAAGGGATATGTCCATGGCCATACTGAAAACACAATATCAATAGTATAAGTTCCTTTTTTATCTATTAACCATCCATTTGCAAATCCATTAACAACGATATGATTTGGAACAATATTTTTACCTATCACTGCCTTCCATGCTGAATTATAATTATTTGACAAAACTACGATATATGGACTCTGTGCATTATTAATAGATAGTGAATAGTGAACTGTTGAATTTTTTATTAATTTATAGCTGGGTTTATTCGAACTATTCTCCGCTTCTTTCAAAAACCTATTTGTATCTTCTACGAATACCTCTTGATTTGGAACAAAATTCTCACTAAGAACTTGTGAAAGAAGATCACTCTCATCTTTATACTTCTTCACTGAGTTAGAAATATATATGATTTCTCCTGGATTGGATACAGAGTATATATCTAAAGAACCAAATGTTTTTTCAAACTTAATTCCCTGAAGAACATCGACGTAAGATTTTGTATTATCTGGAGTCATCCTAAAATAGGATGATTGTATCTCATCATGATGAATAACAATATACCCAACGTGCAAGAATTGCAGGTAATTCACAAAATATGGAGAATTTGAAACGATATCTGACCGATCTAATTGATCGTATAGCCAATCTGCGTGGTTATTTGAACTTAAACGAGAAAGAGAGGCATTTGTAAATAAAAATTCTGAAGGCTCTTCTCCTAGGTATCCCCATGTATACGCTATTGCAGGATAATGTAAAAGTGGTAATTGGAGAATTCGTTGATCTTCTTTCTTTTCACTTAAGATGAAAGTATCAGCATCTTGATAATAAGAAGGGACATTAATCTTATTATAGTTTGCGAAGAGTCCACCAGTCCAAATAGGCTTGACCAGATATCCACAGATGATAATCAACACGCAAACCAAAATAACGTATTTTAGTTTCTTAAGTAAGTTTGAAAGACTAAATAATCCAACTGCAAAAAAGAAAGAATAAGCAAGAAGAAATACTATCCCAAATTTTTCATAAGGGTTGCGGAAAATTTGTAAGATAGGAATATATTTGAAAATAAAAGAATAAAACCAGTCCCCAAGTGGAGGATTAGCACCTTTACTAATAAACCATCCAGAGATAAAAAGAATAAAAAAATAAAATCCGTTTTTAAAAAGCTTATTTAACTTATAAAATAAATAATTTTGTTTCACTTTTACCCTCGACTTCAATTCCTTTTTTTCTAACCATGAAGGTAGAATGGTATAGAATATCCCTAATAAGGTTATAACCAATCCAGTGACAGCTATGCCTTGTACTAATAATTTTTCATAGAAAGGATAAAATATTCTTCCATTTTTACCAAATAGAAAAGCTTGCTTCAATAATAAGAGGTCTTGAGAAGGGAAATATTTACTCACCTCTCTTAACGACACAATATTAGCACCAGGGTTTACTGCTGCAGCAGAACTTTCATTGCGCAACACCCAAAAGGGAATAATCCACCAACTACTTAGGACAATCCAAATAAAAAATACACTGAATACTCTGAGAAAAATTACTCTCTTACTAACACCTTGCAGTATTACTAAGGGTAGTGACAAAAACGCACATAACCATAGCGTAATAATAGGTGAGATTATCAAATACACATCAGCAAATAGAATATTTATTAGTGAGAAAGCTAATAAGTATTTAACTTTCCCTGAAATAACAAATTGAATGAAGAGAATCACAAATAAGGGTAATATCGACCACAGTATAAAAAGAGAAAGTACAAATCGTGTTAAGACCTGGCTTAGTACATACAAATTGAAAAGATAAAATACGGATGCAATAAAACCTATTTCAGCAGTGTAGGGCTTATAAAATAATTTAATGAGATAAGGGAGACTAATAATTGGTATTAGTAGTAGAATAAAATAAAGACCTGCTTGAATTTGCCATCCGGTAAAACCAAGATGTTGAAACAGAGATAAAACAACAAACAAAGGAACACGTGGAACATTAAAGATACCACTTTCACCAAGACCTGTGTTATAAAAATAAGAAGCGTAGATATGAAGGGTCTTCACGACATTATAGAAAGGTATACCTTCTTCTCCTGCCGCTAATGTACTTTTCGATCCAAACCATACAAAAAGCAATACAACTATAAGTAAAATGTTAGTGCTCGTAAGTAAAAATTCTTTTGCTAGAATTTTTTTGAGGAATCTTTTCTTAAACTTATTGAACACAAATAGCATTTTGTACTTGTATTAATAGCAAAAAATATAAGGAAAGTACAGTAAGATATATAAATTATTCAAAAGATTGACTATAATAGAGGTCATGACTATAATAACAAAAGCAAAAAGGATTCCTTATTTAGAGGGTTTACGAGGTATTGCTGCGCTACTCGTAGTATTCAACCACTATTCCCTAGCATTCTATCCAGCAGTATACTCAAAAGCTTTTTCTGAAATGCATACAGGATCTAAATGGGAAAGTGTCTTTTACAATACGCCTCTCAGTATCATTTTTGCTGGAAATTTTGCCGTATATTTATTTTTCCTTTTGAGTGGGTTTGTTACAACATTCGCTTATTTCACAAAAGGAGAAGACAAGGAAGTACTAGCAAGATTATCATTAAGTAGATATTTCCGTCTTTTATTCCCAATACTCATCTGTAATCTAGTAATTTTCTTTATACTACAATTCCATCTTTCTTCTAATACAGAAGCTTCAACGATTACAAAATCACTGTGGTGGTTAAAAGGGTTTTGGCAATTTTCACCTAATATTGTTGATGCGATATATCAAGCTCTATTTGGAATTCTTTTTGTAAATATCAATCAGACTTACAATACTATCTTATGGCCTATCGCCTATTTATTTTATGGTACTTTTTTAGTTTCAGGATTATTATTGTTAACAAGTTTTATACGAAAAAGATATTTCATATATTTACTTGGGACAATAATGCTTATTACAACATATTTCTATCCATTTATTATCGGTATGGCATTAGCGGATTTATATTTCCATAACCGCCTTACTTTCTTTAATAAAAAGTTTTTTATTTTTTTCTTTTTCTTGTTAGGCATTTACTTAGGCTCGTACCCAATTATCAACTCACCACTACTGATTAAAGAGTCTGTTTTCAGATTTCTACCACAAATTTATACTATAGATAATTTTAGTTTTTATCACGTCCTGGGAGGAGTATTGCTTATTGTAAGTATTTTATATTTTAAAAGTATGCAGTCCTTGCTTTCTTCAAAAATTTTTATTTTTCTTGGTAAAGTGTCTTATTCATTGTATGTATCACATTTTTTGTTATTAGGCAGTCTTGGAACGTATCTTTTTCTTAGGTTTTATCAACACTATGGATATAACACTGCATTCCTGCGAATGATAGTAATTATTTTACCAGTAACATTGTTATTAGCTTACTTTATCTATAAATTTGTGGAAATTCCAGGAAAAAATTTAGGAGATCTATTTTTTAGATATATTACATTGAAAGGCAAAAAGAAGTCATGAAGAAAAAGAATATTCTTGTAACGGGGGGGGCTGGTTATATCGGTGCTATAACTGTAAAACAACTACAAAAATTAGGATATAACACTATTATTGTTGATGATCTTTCAACCGGGCATAACCAACATATATCAGGAACCTTTTATCAAGTCACTCTGTTAGACAGAAGTAAGTTGCATGATATTTTTGAAAAAGAAGATATAGGTATTGTTATGCATTTTGCATCCTTGACTCTTCCACCCGAGTCAATGGAAAAACCAGAAAAGTATTATCGCGAGAATATTAACTCCACGTTAAACCTCCTTGAGGAGATGTTTGAGCACAATGTTACCAATATTATTTTTTCTTCCTCTTGTTCGATATATGGAACTCCTAAAAAATTGCCCGTCACAGAGACAAGCCCAATTAATCCAGATAGCGTTTATGCTTCTACAAAAGCAATAATTGAAGAAATGTTATTGTTCTTTGAAGAAACAAGAGGTATTCATTCAGTTTCTCTTCGCTACTTTAATGTCTGTGGTGCGTTGCCAGATAATTCCCTTGGGGAAAAACACGATCCAGAAACTCATCTTATCCCCAACATAATAAAATCTCTTTTATCTAATAATTCCTTTCCTTTATATGGTAATGACTATGATACTCGTGATGGAACCTGTATTCGTGACTACGTACACGTCTTGGACATAGCCCATGGACATATTCAAGCGATAAAATATTTGGAAAAAAACAATAGATCCACTGCCTTTAATCTTGGAAATAACAAAGGTTATTCCATAAAAGAAGTTATTTCAGAAGTAGAAAAAATAACAGGAAAAAATCTAAAAGTAATTATAAATCCTCGCAGAAAAGGTGACCCTGCGAAAGTATATGCTGATAATAAAAAAGCGAAAACAGAATTACAATGGGAACCTAAATATAGTGATCTCAAAACAATTATTCAGACTGCCTTAGCCTGGGAGCAAAAAAAATTAAATGAAAAATAAAGTCAATAAAAATTTGCCTAAAGTGTCATTTATTATCCCTACTTTGAATGCATCAGTATACCTGCCTTCTTGTCTTAACGCTATAAGGTCACAAACCTATCCACAAAAAAAAATTGAAATAGTTATTGCTGACGGAGGTTCAATTGATAATACACGAGAAATCGCTAAAAAATATAAATGTAGAATTATTGATAATCCAGAAGTACTTCACGAACCCGGTAAAGCAAGAGCATCAGACGTTGCAACAGGTGAAATATTTTTTTTCACCGACGCTGATAATGAGTTATCGAGTAATCATTGGGTAGAAGATATGGTCAGACCATATATAGAAAATCCAGAATTAAACATACAAGGATTTTTGGCCCAAACATTGCCTCCTCCAAGATGGAATTCTTTTGATCGGTATCTAGGATATTTAGCAACAGATCCTTTCACTTGGTTTATCTATCGCTGGGCATCAATGCCCCGGACTTATGGAAATATGTATAAACCACTTAAAAAAACCGCAAAATATGAAATATATAAATTTTCTGCAATAAACCATCCTCTTCTTGGACTTTCTCAAGGTTTTGGAACTGTAGCGACATTTAAAAGAGAAAAACTTGGTCATAGTGATGATATTTTGTCAGGAATTAAGCTTATTCAAGGAGGTGGATTAGTGGCATATGTTGCCTCCGCAGGAATCTATCATTATCATGTGAGAAATCTTAAAGACTTTATTAAAAAATATACTTGGAGAATTCGTAACAATTTACATCAAAAAATAAAAGGTATGGGTCTTGTTAATAGACAGCACTATCTCAATAGATCAAGAAAAATACGTCAAATACTTTTTCCGTTTTATTCTTTAACAATAATTTTCCCTCTCATTGATACCATGAGGTTATATATTATTTATCGCGACAATGTAGTATTTTGGCACCCTATTGCCTGTATTATTCTTTCATGCTTGATGATAAAGGAAATTTTTCTTTTTAGTATTGGAATTAAAATTCTACCTGGAGGATACGGAACTGCTGTAAATTCAAAGGTCAAATAATTTCTTATAAATTTCCTTATAGTAATACTTTTTGTGTAATTTTATAACTCCTCTAACATACGAGTCATAATTTTTAAGAATCCTTTTTACCCCTTCAGAAAATGATTTGCTGTCACCATAGTTAATAGTAGCCCCTGCTTTATATTCCTCTAATTCTTTTGCAAATTCAATAACATTCGTTGTCAAAACAGGTAAATTTGACTCTAAATATCTTTTAGGCTTACCTGGATCTGTATATTTTGAAACCGTTCCTTCCCCAGGTTTATAAGGAGCAACACCAATAGTAGAATTATATAAAATCTTTTCATATTTTTTTTCATCTGTTAGTCCGTAAAAATTATATTTTACTTTTTTGGAATTTTTTGCCATTGACTGAAATAATTCACTATCTGGACCTGCTCCTACAATCTCAAAAATTACTTTTTTAAAATGTTGACTAAGATGCTCTCCTGACCCAATTAACATTTCTAGACCTTGACTCTTCTTCAAAACACCAATAAATCCAATTTTGATTTCGGAGAGATTTTTTTTCTTTATTGGAAGTATTTCGCCTGTGCCTATAGGTACCACTATTGTTTTGGTCTTTGGATCTATCACGCCTTTTGCACGACGAACATCAGCTAATCTTTTATGTAAATAGACAACTTTATCAGAATAGGTCGCAAATTTATCAAACTGCCAGTATAACCATCTCATGCAATTTGCAAATGCACTTGGATGGGTTGGTGGATAGTAATCCCAAACCCAGAAAACTGTTTGTTTGACAACACCTAACCATTTAAGCAATCTCCCCACAGATGCAGTAAAAGCATTTACTGTAAAATACACATCAATTTTTCCATATTTTTGCTTTATTGAAAAAATTCTTTTTATAATTTGCAATGCATTAAGCGTTGAACGTACAGGAATAAAAAAGAAAACTAATGCCTCTGGTACTCGTAAATAGTGCATGTATTCTTCTTTGATAACTTTTCCTTTTTGATAAATAGTTAACTTATTGTATTGAACATTATTTCCTAAAGTATGAAATGCAATAGAAAATAAATAGACACGTTCAAAATTTTCTAAAAGATAGTCTAGGATATGTCCAGAATTTTCGTAAGGGGAATAATTTAGGTAGATAACTGATTTATTTGTCATAAATAGTTATGCTTGAGAGTTTTGGATTTGATCTTCAATCCAGTTGAATGTTCGAGTCAAACCCTCTTCCAGGCTTATTCGAGGTTCCCACTTGAGAACTTTGCGAAGCAATGAGTTATCTGAATTTCTACCGCGCACACCAAGAGGACCTGTGATATGTTTGATTTTTAATTTTACTCCTGCTATCTTTGAGACAATTTCTACTAATTCATTTATTGAAATCATCCTATCTTGTCCCAAGTTGAGAGGATCATTAAATTTAGAAGACATAAGTCTGTAGATACCTTCTACGCAGTCATCAATATAACAAAAAGATCGAGTTTGTTTGCCATCTCCCCATATTTCGATTTCATTTCTTCCCTGCATTTTTGCAAGGGCAACTTTACGACATACTGCCGCTGGAGCCTTTTCTCTTCCACCATCCCATGTACCCAGAGGCCCAAAAACATTATGAAACCTTACAATTTTTGTATCCATTCCATATGCTTCTCTATAATAAAGACAAAGTCTTTCTGTAAAAAGTTTTTCCCAACTGTATCCACCATCAGCGGGATTTGCGGGATATGCATCAATTTCCTTAAGTGGTTTAATATTGGGAGTATCTTGTTTGTGTGCAGGATAAACACATCCCGAAGATGAGAATAAATATTTTTTAACTCCATTAATTCTTGCTGCTTCAATAGTATTAATGTTAATTAAGCTATTGTTATGAAAAATAAGTGCATCATGTCCAGTAATATAACCCATTCCCCCCATATCTGCTGCAAGAGCATAAACTTCATCAATATTTCTTGTTGCTTGAAGAGAATCATCAGATCTCCTTAAGTCGAGAATTTCAAATTCATCTGCAGCTGATTCTTCGTACTCAGGAAATTTTATGTCTACTCCTCTAACCCAATACCCTTTCTTTTTTAAGAATTTTACTAAATGATGTCCTATAAATCCTCCGGCCCCAGTGACCAACGCTCTCTTTTTTACAGTTTTTCTCTTAACCATAACCATATTATTATAGTAAATTTTTTTCATTAATCAACCACTTTATCGTTTTCTTTATCCCTTGTTCAAATGGTATTTCATTTTTATCATATATTTTTCCAATTTTTCTTGTATCAAAATAAAAATCTGAAGAAAGTACTTTTACGCGATTTGGGAAAAAAATTGGTTTTCTACCTACCGCTTTCCATATAAATTTAGTTAAAAAACTGAATGGGAAAACAATCAAAAAAGAAATATAAATAGTTGGTACAGGAAGGTGTAGATTCCGAGCTATTACTGTAACTATTTGTTTTTGTGTTAATACCTTTGTTGACCCCACAATATAGTCTTCATTGATAATTTTACTCTTTTCTAAAGTTCTAGCGACTCTAACAACATTATCTATATATATATAATCCATCTTATTAGCTCCATTCCCAATAAAGAAAAAATACTTTCTTTTAATAGCTTTTATTAATTGCGTCATCCCTCCATTATCTCTTGGTCCAAAAACAGTAGTCGGACGAAGAATAATATAAGAAAGTCCCCAGATTTTGGATGCTTTTATAATTGCTCCTTCTGCTTCTAATTTGGATTGACCATATCCTTCACCATATGTCTTTGGATGATCTTCAGAATATCCTGAAATATTTCCCGAGCTAGCAGGCAATCCATAGACTGCAGTACTAGAAAAAAATATAATTTTTTTTACTTTATTTTTTCGTCCCAATTCCAAAATATTCTTTGTTCCATCAACTATTGTATCTTTGAAATAGTCATAAGTTCCTCCATCATATCCAACTTTAGACGCCAAATGGTAAATAACCTCGACATCCTGTACTGCCTTTTCTAACTCTTTCTTATTTCTAATATCTGCTATAACTATTTCTAAATCTTTTCTTTGAATATTATCTAAGGTATCCCAAGGAGCTATAAGTAAACGTAATGAATTCTTTGACTCTCCATCTTTGAGTAAGTAATCAACGATGTGGCTGCCTATAAATCCTGCTGCACCTGTAATGAGTATTTTTTTCATTTTTATCTATACCATTGCGTAATTTTACTGAGGTTTTTATCGCTGTATCTCTGTAGGGCAAATGTTCTGGCACTTTTTTTCATTCTATCCAAATGATTCTTATTTTTCTGAAGTGAAGTCAATGTCTGTGCAATATTTTTAGGCGAAATATGTATCAACTCACCAACAGATGTATCCATTGCATCAGGAATAGCCCCTCTATTTGAACCTATAACAGGTTTTCCGCAAGAAAGTGCTTCTAAAATAACTCTTCCAAATCCTTCATCATGAATTGACGGGATAATAACAACATCAGTAGCAGAATAATATGAAGGAAGATCCTGATTATTAATTCTTCCCACAAAATGTATCTGTTGATTTTTCTTAGCTTCATTAATAACTTCCTTCTCTAATGGACCTGTACCTGCAATTAAAAAATTTATGTTTTTAACCAAACGACTTGCCTTTAATAGTTCTAGTATTCCTTTTTCCTCAACCAATCTTCCAACAAAAAATACAGTAAATACATTGGGTAATGAAAGTTTTTTTCTTAATAATTCTTTATTGCCTGGTTTAAAAATTTCTTGATCTACCCAATAAGTAAATTGCTTTACCTTTTTATCATTATGTCCCAGACTTTTAATTTCATCCATAGATTGTCGTGACAAACACAAGACAACATCAACTTGAGAAAAAATCCATTTTGCAAAATCGCGGTAGATTCCTTTTTTGGGAAAATGATATAAAGAATGAGTGGATGCAAGTATTTTTTTTCTAAAAATCTTTCCCCAAAATGCACCTACAAAACCAGCGACAAGTCCATGAGCATGAATAACATCAGGATTGTAAAAAAAGATAACAAGAGGCGTAGTTATAAAAAGTCCAGGTGTAAGATATAAAAATTCTATGATTGGATTTTTTACAAATTTGTAAAAAAATCCAGCAATCCACGGAAGACGAATAATAGTGAAATTTTTTCCCTGCTCTCTAAAATGCCAAGATGTTTTTACCACCAGAGGCCTATAGGTAAGAACAAATGTATTAAAGTTATTTTTAATCAAACCATTCACTAAATCTGTTAAATGAGTTTCTACACCTCCAACATTTGGAGCAAAGTGAACAGTTAATTGCAGAACTTTCATAAATTCTTATATTTGCCAACTAAAAATCCAGTTCCACCAGCAAGAAGCTCGAGACTAAACATATAAAACATTGCAATACTCAGTATCGGATGTGAAAGTAATTTACGCCATTGCTGATAAAAAATAGGTCGGAGAAAATAAATGGTTTTGGGACTGAATGTAGCAATTTTATGCTTTTTCAAATATCGATGTGATGTGAGTGCATAATAATATTTCTTTTTCGCAAGAGCATACGGCGAGACAACACGCTCATGGTGATAAAGTCTTTCATTTATACGTGCCTTTCCAAACCCTTTTTTATGAATCCTTTCTGGTAAATCCCAGTCCTCAGGACCGGTAATTGACTCGTCATATCCTCCTACTTTTTCAAAAATACTACGTTTAAAGAAACGCTCTGCATCTGTCGTAGCATCACCTGATTCATTATAAAACGATCTCTCAAAAGCCTTTACTTTCTCCCAAAAAAGATGTGCAACAGACTTTTCAGGGATAGCAACAGCAGCAATTTTTTTATTCTTCTCAACCATCTCAACACATGCTTTAACTACTTTTGGTGTTAACTCCATATCTGCATCAAGAAAAAGAATATACTCTCCTTTTGATTTTTTCGCACCATAATTGCGTTGTGCACTTCTTTCTGGCCCAAAATCAAAGACTTTTTTGGTGTATTTCTCTGCAATTTTACGTGTAGTATCAGTTGAATGGTTATCAACAACAATCAGTTCAATCGCTGAATATGTCTGGTTTTTCACACTCTTGAGAAGTCTCTCTAGAACTTGTGACTCATTTTTTGTAGTTACAATGATTGAAACAACAGATTGCTTCATACAATGAGAATTATACTATACGTCGAGGGTAAAATATATTAGAATAAGAGCGGTATGAAGCAGAAGCTAAAAAGTGTTCTTATTTTTCTCATCCCTCTCAGTATTTTTGGACTTTTTATATTCTGGCCAACCTTTAATCTCAATATGGTAGGTGATGATTATTTAGGCCTATGGCGTTATCACTACTACTTAGATGGACACAACCCTACACAACATTGGAATAATTTTAACTTTTTCTTTACTGATTATGGTCCTCAAGATACTTTTACTGCAATTATTCATTCACTTGTTGGATGGACACCTCAATACTACTATGCTACAACCTTTATCTTACGAATGTTGGCAGCTACATCTATCTATTTCCTTGTAAAATTTCTGACGAAGAAAACCATTCCGGCAGTCCTCGCAGGAGTATTTTTTGCTGTAACCGCAACCGGACTTGAAGCAACAGATTGGTCATTTAACATGCCTTCATATTTAGCGATTTCCTTAATGTGTTTGTACTTTCTAACTTATATTAAGGCACTACAAGGTAACAAAATGATTCTTTGGATACTCACCTTTGTCCTTTTTTACATCACTATTATTTCACAACCAATTCGCATGACTTTTTTACCACTCTGTATGGTTCTTATCGAAGGTTACATTATCCTTACCAAGCGAACTAAAAAAGCACTACTTAGTAGCTTACTTCGTATAACTCTCTATGTTGGTATTACAGTTGGCATATTTATAACAGGATTTCTCGGTAATAGCGTAGGAGCTGGGGAGACTCTGTCAGTAAGACTCCATGGCGGGTGGCGAGCTGTTGGAAGCAATTTCTCAGTTCTTTTTCCCCTTGTAAAGAGAGGAATGTATGCTGTTCTTCTTCTTCCTATTGCACAATTTGGTAAACTTTTTATTCCCGACAGTATTATTCCACCTGGCTACCAACTTTTAACTACCGTGAAGTCACTAAAAATAGCAATTCCTTTGCTTGTATTATTTTCTCTTATCGTTCTTATGCCTTTTACAACTTCCTTGAAGAAATATAAATCTCAATTCTCCTACACACGTTTTATCTTCTTAGGAATTGGAGCACTATGGAGTATATTAATTTGGACTACATTCAATGGACAGGAACTTTTGTACACAAAAATACAATTTTTGGATATAGATGCAGGGGGTATGATACTTATTCTGTTAGGGTATTGGTACAGCACGATAAATAAGAAATCTCGACTTCATTTTCCTCTTGTCCTCGGAATTATAATAGCTACTCTCCCATTTATCACTCCTTGGCTTCGCAGTCCTACCTTTCTTTTTGAATCAACAGGAAGATATCTTATTGTCCCTGCAACAGGAGCTGCAATACTCATTGGAGTTATTGCAAACATTCCAGAGAAAATTACTAACCAAAAACTGCTCTACGTAGCTTTGGGACTCTTTATTCTATTCCATGCTGGTATTACTCATTCCTATTTTACACATCTCACAACAGTACGAAGCATTGCTATAACAAATACTATTCGCAAATCTGTCCCACGTGTCAAAAATTTTGGTGGAAAAGAACCATTAGTATTCTATTTCGAGCCAGCAAACTCTGAGATCCTTCACCACAGTCTACTTTTTGGATTTCCCGTTATTATGGGTGATCAATATCATTTTTATAATGTATGGAATATGGCATATACTGAAGACTGGAATGAAGTTGAGAAAGCATATATTGACGGATCATCTCTTAAAAGATTTAGTATCCCAACTAAGCCAGTCAAACTGACAAATATCTACTCTTTTAAGCTTGATGGTACTAATCTTGCTGATACAACTAATGAGACAAGAACTCGACTCACTGCCCTTACCGAAAGTCACGAATGATTCCTTTTTTACCTATAAAGGTGTAAAATTGCGATACGATTTATGGATAAAAAAATAAAACCAATAAAAAAAGTCATAACTCCTTTAAAAGATATTATTATTTCTGTTATTATTGTTACCCAAA
>PRDT01000082.1 GCA_003173995.1 Candidatus Levyibacteriota bacterium
AACAGCATATTGCAAAATAAAATCTCCTCCTAATTTTGCGAGAGTATTACCACTGGCACTATCAACATCTAGAAGCATTCTCATACGAAATGGATGAAATGGATCTGCAAGAGTTACATTGGTATTTGCTGCTGCCAAAGTAGTTCCTGGGGTAAGGCTATCTGCATTTTCAAAAAATCGAAAAGACCCTTGAGAAACATTAATGGTACTATTGAAAGCAGCAATTCCTGCAAGGTTACCATTGCCAGGTGCACCAGAAAATGTTGCGGTATCAGTATTCGCAACAGGTGGATTTTTAATGATTTCAGCCCAACCGCTATCAAAAGTTCCACCCGCATCAGCATATCCACTGGTTGCAGTATCAGCAAATCCAACAGAGCTTCCTCCAATTGACGTATGGCTTGATACAGTCAAATTACCATTTGCGCCAAGAAATACACTTACCGCTAATTCATCTGTATTTGTTGGAGTAAGTGAATTGGTCGCGACAGTTCGACACCCTCCAGTACAGTTAACCGAATTAACTGCAGCAGCCTGATCAAAAAATCCAGCAGTAGAATTTCCAGAAAATTCTAATAGCTGCTCAGCAAATTCTCCTGCTGTACCAGTCGTAGCACACGTGAATGTTGTTGGTGAGCTGGCAGGAGCGAGACGATAATATAGTGCAAGACCTGGATTGGCATTGTTACCAGTGCTAAATGCCTTTGACCAACCAGTATTAGTTCCAAATCTACTTTTTTGTATTTTGTTACATATCATGATCAGTAAATGATTTTGTGTTGGTGTACTCGTAAATGTCGCTGTACCGGTATTAGTAGATGCAGTAATAGTATGTGTCTGTTGGATAAGACTAAAAATAGCATCTGATGCCACTTGCCACTCACGACCTTCAGAGAAATTACCAATATGGAGTGGTCCAACTAAATAAAATTCAGGCGTAACAGGAGGGAATTTAATCGTATAGGAAAGTGTATAGACTTGTCCTTTTTGGAAATTTACATTCCAGACAATGGTCTGGAAATCTCCTTTATCATGTATTGCTCCTTTATCCGAAATTTCACTAATCGTAAAAACACTTGGCACAATATCAAAGACAGGACCTGAATAATCTTCATTCGCTCTCACGCTAATGGTCACAGGATATAATGACCTAGGATAAATACGGGTTGGATATCGGGTCCTCTCAATATCAAATGCAGGCTCATTTTGCTGGACAATAAATGTATCATCCATTGTCTTTGGACCAGAAAGCGTTGTTGCTTCCATGTGAATGGTGTATTTACCAATTTCTGTGGCTGACACTTGCGCTAAGAAATCTGGCTTGTCAGTAACAGATCTATCGGCACATTCTTTACTGCCAGTAATAGTCTTATCATCTGTTGAAAGAACCTGCTTCTTACCAGAGGGACTAACGACTGTGAGATTTACTTTTGCTGTACCAAAGACAATAGGTCCATTTGCTATACATTTTGTCGAACCCGTCTCATCAAGTACTGCCATACCAATTTGTACAGCATCTCCAACTATATATCTAGCTTTATTGGTATTAATTGCCAAAACTCCCCAGGTAAAATCCTGGGTAATGGTGACATCTTCACCTTTTACCGTTTTGACTTTTATATTCAACGTATATAAGCCTGGTTTGACTTTATTGTTCATCTGGGGAGTAAGCAGTAATTCTTTTTTTGTATCATTTATTTTTGTCTCAACTGATAATGTTGTATCTCCTTTGATATTTGTTATTTGCCCTTCAACATCATTGCCTTCAGCATGTGCTTGCCAAAGATTATTGAACTTATCTTCTGCTAATTTGAGCGCAAATTGTGGGAGCGTTGTGAGGCCTACACTAATTGCCGTATCATTATTCTCATTAATGGTAAAAGTCTTTGTTTGTTGAGGATGATACGTTACTTGAGGATCCGAAGGAAGCAGCAACATGAGAGCGAGCACGCCTCCAACAAATGCTAATAAAATTAATGCTACATACAAGTATGATTTGTTAAAAGGAAGCTTCATTACCCAAATTATAGCAAAAGCAATTGTTTTGCATACCCCTTGCCTAATAGCTATGCCTCCTGCATAATGCTTTTTGTATGATACTTCTTCTGTGCTTCTTAACAGCTCTTTTTACCATTATTGCATTTCTTTCTCCAGGAACATCTTCTACTCATAACCCACTTTGGCAATATACCATGACAGAATTCACATTTTTGGTGCAATATCGAGTGATTTTCCTTGTTTTATATGGACTACTTGCGCTTATTTTTACCAGATCACTTGTAAAAAATGGAAGACATTTTATCGATAGATATCTTACAGCATTGCTTCATGTCTTAGCTGCGGCATTTGTAGGATGCTTTGGAGCATTTGTTTTGTTACTTTGCATCGCTTGGGTTGAACTCAATATTTTTTCTATTATTCTATCTCTCAACCCAAATCTGACTGGAGTTACAGTAGACAAAACAGCAATCATTCATGCACTTCAAGCTGTGGACGCTGCACCAGAAATTATTGATAGTACATCCGAGCAAAGAAAGATAGTAACTGCAATTGCCATCGCAACAGCTGGCAAAACAAGCTTTTATGGCAAGACTATCTTGCCAAATATTCCAACTTCTTTTGTTATTCCAGTCCAAACGCCAAAAAGTAGCGTGCTACTTATAGATAATACACTTATCATTACCGCGATTAATCCTCATGATCTTTCTGTTATTAGTCCCATCATAGGCTTTTTGTTTGTAAAGCAATATTTTCCAGATAGAGAGATTAAGATCTATCCAACAGTTGCTATTATTGGTGAGAAAGAATATCAAGTATTTCGAACTAAAGATTTGGAAGTTAAAATCAAACAAATTGATGATGAGACCACACATCTTGAAGCAATATCAAGTTCTATTTCAGCAACTATTGAGACTGACAAAAATGCTATTGTGACAAGACAAAACGACCTTCAAGATGTTTATGATCAAAGAGATAAATTATATCGAGGATGCCAAAAAGCAAAAGGCAATTGCCAAAGTATTTTAGATGAGTGGGATAGTCCAATTAAGAAAGCAGATGACGCAATTACCGCTGCCAAACAAAAGTTAGTCGATGATGAGGCACAACAAGAAATCACTACATATTATCAACCTATTTTTGCTAACCTACACATTATTGCATCCAATCTCAAAGATAATTTACCTCACGAATTAGGTATTTTTACACCAACAAAAAGTATTCGCATAGCTCTTTTTTCCAAAAATTCCCACACTCTTGCTGATTATTTTGAGACGCTTACGCACGAATATCTCCATTACTCTAGTTATGTCTCACCAACTGCTCATTTTACTGATTCTTTTTTTGAGGAAGGCCTCACCGAATACTTTGCTCGCGCTGCAATACAAAAGACGCTTGATACCAGCACCAATCTTGGCTATCCTGTCTATGTCAAAATCATTACGCAAATATCCAAACGCATTTCTGATGTTGATCTTGCTGATATCTATTTCACAAAAGATGAGGAAAAATTAGAACTCAAACTCAATCAAGCCTACGGAGATAATTTCTACGGCAACAATGAAGTGCTTTTCCAAACATTACAGTATGCAACAGACCCACAAGAAGTCCTCAAAGCAGCGAATTTGTTAATGAAACATCTAGGAGGAGCACCTCTTACGAAAAAAGACCTCCAGAGCACTTCTAGCACCCTCAATTAAGCGATTAAAAACAAACTTCTTCATACATTTCCATTTATCTGCAATTGAATAAAAGGCGTGAAGTTTTTGCGAGTGACTAAAACAGGGGGATTCCTTGCCTTGGCAAGGAGGGGGTGAAATCACCCGTTGAAGAAGCGAGCAAAAATAGCCTGACTTCACTTGCAAGAACTCTTTGGTACTTTCTTCAGAAAGTACAACAAAAGAAGGAGAAATAACTTAAAAATTAATATTGAACGAGGTCTTTGAAACAATAAAAAACCGGTCATAAGACCGATCTATCTACCAACTTACCAGCTATTATTTAGCTGGTGTTGGAGTTACTACTGCTGGAAGATTTGCACTTGGATTTGACTTGACAGCTGGTGCTGGAGTAACTGATGGTGCATTCTGCAGTGCACTTACATTGACACTTGGTAAGTTTGGATTCTGGAGTGCACTATTGGTTTGAGCTGCTGGTGCTTGCTGACCTTGCTGTTGCTGTGCATTTGCGATTCTCTTGTTAAGATCATCAAGGTAAGCTACAGCAGTCTTGTAATCTGGGGTTGTTGTATCTTTTTTGAGTAAGTTAACTACTTGTTCTGCTACTACTTTTGCGTTTGCTAAGTCACCTTTGTCTCGAAGAGTGATTGAAAGATTGTAGTATGCTGTGACATAATCTGGCTTCAAGTTAGCTGCGTCTGAGAAGAATCGTACAGCTAAGTCATAATTTTTTGCAGTGTAGTACACTCCTCCGACACTGATTCTGAGAGCTGGATTAAGTGGATCTCTTTGGATTGCTCGACCGTATGCATCAAGAGCAAAGGTAAGTGCATTTTGTGCTACTCCGGTGATATTTCGGTAGACTGATGCTAATACTTCCCAGTTTCGTGATGAGAGTGGACTCAAAGCTACACTTACTCTTCCTTCATTGATAGCTTGAGAGAGAAGGGTTTGGATAGTAAGCTTGTCTTGATCAGTAAGAGAACCTGATGGTGATGCTTGAGATGGGCCTTTTTGTGCTGCGATAGCGTTAGCTAAAGCAAAGTTGGTTTGAGCCATATCAACTCTGTATAAATCTGCTTCAGGATTAAGAGACTCTGCCTTCTGGAGGTATTGATATGTTAAGGTACCATTTTTGTTAGCATTTGCTAAAGCCATTCTGTGGTAGAAGTCTGCTCGTGCCATATTTACTGTCTTGAGAAGTACTGGAACAGCTACTACTAAGAATGCTATGAAGAATATGACAGGAAGTAAGTCAAATTGAGTGTTACCTGAAGTTGATGCTTTAATTCCCATGGAAAGTTCGAATACTTTTTCTCGTACTGAGCGCTGTGAGACCATGAATACTCCGAGTATAAGTAATGTAACTACTATTGATACTAAGGTTGTTGCGTGAATTGCTAAGAGTACTATTGATAAGATACCGCTGATAGCTAATGCTGGGAGAAGTACATGTGCTTCTTCGTCAGAACCTTCTTCATGTCTCAGCATCATATTTTTTCTACTTGCATTCAAGACTACTAAGCAGAGGACAATGACACCTGCGAGACCGAATCCTCCGAGTGTACCAAGTACTTGCAAGAACTCATTATTCGCGGTGTCGAATGAGAAGTTCCAGAAATTCTCTAAGTTGAATTCAGCTGGCTTGTATGTTGTGAAATCGAAAAGATAAGATGATGGACCAGTGCCGATGAAAGCCGCATCTCGGAAAGCTGATGCTGAGATTTTCCAAGACTCTGAGAATGGAAGTTGGATTTCTTTAGGAAAATTAGCCTCAAGTTGCTGTATTTTATTCATTTTCCCTGGCAATGGAACATATCCTAAGACTAAGGTTAATGCCATCACAATGACTGGAAGGAGAAACATAGGTAATGTTTTTCTCAGTTGATGTGGTTTAACAACGAGTAAGCAGAGTGCAACTAAGATAAGAAGTGCAATGTAACTTGAGAGAGATCCTGTTAAGACGATAACCACACCAAAGAGTATTGCAAGAGCAGCTGCAATTGGTGCACTAAGAAATTTATTTGGTCTTGCAAGTGACACCATTGGTAATGGGAGTAACAGCATCAAGAATGCAATCGTTGAGAATGATGAACCTGTTGGGGTAAAGGTTACTGACTTTGCAAAATCAATTGGAAGGAATACTCCAAAGAAGGAGAGAAGACTAATAATAGAGACAACCACTGCACTTCCATAGAGTACTGCAAGGAAAGATTTGATTTTCCCAAGACTTCTCAAATTAGATACAGTAACAAAATATAATAGTATATATGTTATCCAAGCAACAGCAGAACCATGGACTCGTGGGAAATTGCCATAAAGAGCTTCTGTTCGTGAAGCACTAAAATAAGTAGAAGCAATAACAACTGCTGCTACTATTAACAATGGTATATCAAGTGGAGTTCGAGTAATACTTACTTTTCCTTTAAGAATCCATGAAAACATCCAAAGGCCAAGAATGACAAGAGTACTAACAACCAAGAAAAGCAACTTTGGCATTTCGAAGAACTCTGTTGTTTGACTTAAGAAAAGAAGAGGCGTGATGCCAGCAATCACAAGAATGAGGAACGTAATAGTGTTATCCAAATAGGATGATAAATGATTCTTCATAGAATAAATTCAATGATAATACAAATATATACTCTAACCAAAATAGCCGTCAATAAGCAATTTTATGTATTATCCCTTGAAAACACGTAAATAAAGCTAATATAATATTCTTATGCAGAAAGTATTTGACCTTTCACAATTTCTCAAACTCTTCCCTAGTGATGAGGCATGTATTGAGGAAATTAGGAAGCTTCGTTTTCCAAAAGGCATTGCCTGTCACCACTGCCAGAAGATTACCAAGCATTACAAAATTGCTGACAGGACAGCCTATTCGTGTGAATATTGTAGAAGTCAAACATATCCCCTTGCAGGAACCATTTTTGAAAAATCCGCTACTCCACTCCGATTGTGGTTTTATGCAATGTTTCTTATGACACTTACTAAAGCAAAAATTTCTACTCGGCAATTACAAAAAGAGTTAGGTGTAACTTACAAAACAGCGTGGAGAATGCACCACGCCATCAAAGAATTAATGAAACTCAATAATGGAGATCTTCTTGCAGAGCATGAGAAAGTCCTAAGGTGGACTCTGTTTAATACTTTTGAATTTAAAGTTGTACAAAAGCAAGAAAGCAGTAGCTAAGGACGCGTTGTGTGGACAGCTCGACGGAGTAACTCAAAAAAATTTTTGCGCACTTCTTTTTTATCTTGTTTGACAAAATATTCCTGAAGAGATTTGTTTTTTAATGTAATTCTTTTTTTCTTCATACTAATAGTATAGTACACCATTTTCTCACAATTCATCTTATAAGAAACCTCTTTTACGATGAGGCTGAATGCTTAAAAGTCATATTATTCATATCTCATAGTTATTCACATAATTACCGTTCGCATAATATATATAAACAAAATCCCTTATGGATTGAAAACTTATAGTCTAAGTGGTATACTTTCCTTAGCCCTAGAGGCGCTGTTATGGTTATTTCAGATAACGAACTAAAATCAGTACTTCTCAAGTCTAACCTGATAGAGGAAAAGGTCTTGCAGGATGTCGTGGCTTTTGCGAAAAATTCGCAGGTTTCCTTGCAGCAAGCTATTGTCGAAAATGGCGTTATTTCCGATCAAAAATTAGGAGCTGCTATTGCAGCTTCACTTGACCTCCCTTTTGTTGAAATCTCCAAAATGATTATTCCTGAGGAAACATTTCGTATCATTCCGGAAAGAATTGCACGAAAACATAAGATGATTGCATTTGAGGAGGATCCTAAAAAGCTCAAAATTGCGGTATCAACTTCTGACAATAAAGAACTGCTTACGATGGTTGAGAAAAAAACAGGGAAAAAACCTGTTCTCTACTTTGCAACTGAGACCGATATCAATGCAACGCTTCAAATGTATAGAAAAGATTTACAAGCTGTTTGTGACGATATTCTACGCCAAGAGCTTGATAGTGCAAATAACATTGCGAGTGATGGCCCCATTATCAAAATTGTTGATCTTATGCTGACGTATGCATACCGGGAAAAAGCATCAGATGTTCATATCGAGGCTGAAGAAGAAAATACACTCGTTAGATTCCGTATCGATAGTGTCCTTCATGATGTATTAGTCGTTGATAAGAATTTCCATAGTAGTATTGTTACAAGAATTAAAGTCTTAGCACACCTTCGAACAGATGAACACTTAGACGCACAGGATGGCAAGATGAGAATGAAGATTGATGACGAACAAGTTGATATTCGTGTTTCAGTGATCCCAACAACAGAAGGAGAAAAGATTGTCTTGAGACTTCTTTCTTCACGATTTAGATCTTTCTCTTTGACAGACTTAGGTATGACAAAGAAAGAACTTAATAAAATTTCTGATGCAATTGATAAGTCATACGGAATGGTCTTATCTACTGGCCCTACGGGAAGTGGTAAAACAACAAGTATTTATGCCCTTCTCAAGATATTAAATACCAGGGACAAGAATATTATGACTATTGAAGATCCAGTTGAATATCGAGTGAAGGGAGTCAATCATATTCCTGTCAATTCTCGCTCAGGCCTTACCTTTGCCAACGGTCTTCGAAGTATCTTGAGACAAGATCCAAATATTATTTTTGTTGGAGAAATTCGAGATAGTGAAACAGCTGATATTGCCGTCAATGCAGCACTTACCGGCCATTTGGTCTTATCAACTCTTCATACCAATGATGCTGCAACTGCACTTCCTCGTCTTATTGATATGAAAGTTGAGCCTTTCCTTATTGCCTCAACTGTCAATGTTATTCTTGCTCAAAGACTGGTGAGAAAAATATGCTTGGTCTGTAAAGAACCACTCACCGTTGATCGCCAATTTATCAGAAAAGACATTTCTCCAGCCATGCTTGATACCTATTTTGGCAAGAAAAAGTCTATTACTGTCTATAAAGGAATGGGATGCAAAATTTGTCATTCTACAGGATTTGTTGGACGAGTTGGTATATTTGAAGTCCTCGAAGTGTCTGAAAGAATAAGACAACTCATTATTCAAAAAAGTGATGCAGACTCTATTCGAAGAGCTGCTATTGCAGAAGGTATGGTAACACTTCTTGAAGATGGACTTGAAAAAGTTGCTGATGGTATAACTACATTAGAGGAGGTCTTGCAAGTCATTAAAGCATAAGTATGAAAGCTCAATCACTCTCACTATCACCAACAGACAAATTAAATCTTATCAGTAATTTTTCAACGATGATTAATGCTGGTATTCCTATACTCTCTGCAATTACCTCTCTTTCAGAAGAAGCAAAAAAAGAAGTGAAATTTATTCTTGAAATAACGCACAAGGACTTGTTGCAAGGAAAGCATTTATATGAATCTTTTGCTAAGTTTCCTCGCATTTTTGATGAGGTAACCATTAATATTATTCGCGCATCAGAGCAGTCAGGTACCTTAGATGTTGCATTGAAGGATTTGAGAGAACAAATCAAAAGAGATATCGCATTTAATAGAAAAATTCGCTCTGCTCTTACCTATCCTGCTTTGGTAGTTTTGGTCTTTATTGCCGTACTTTTACTGATACTTATTGTCGTAATGCCAAAAATTGCAACTGTATTTACGCAACTGAAAGTGAAGTTACCTCTTCCAACAAAAATACTTATTTTTAGCTCTAATTTTCTGTTACACCAAACCCTTTTTGCAGTTGGCGGGTTAGTTCTCTTGGTACTCGTAGGTGCTGTTATTTATAGACTTCAGAAGCAACGCGTTCTCACGTTTTTCTACTCACTGCCAGGTATCTCCAATCTTATTCGCGATATGGACTTGATGCGCGTCACTCGTAATTTGCATCTTTTACTGAATGCTGGAGTAAATATTACGAGTGCATTAGACCTCACCGAGCAAGTTGTTTTGAAAAAAGAGATTGCTCATGCAATTGCTCATGCCAAGCAATCAATTCTTGCAGGCAAGCCTTTGTCATATAGCATGAAGCTTCAACGAAAGATTTTTCCTAGCACTATGATCGAGCTTGTCCAGGCAGGAGAAAAAACAGGAACCTTAGACAAATCAATGCAGGATACCTATGAATATTTTGACTACAAAGTAACTGACACTCTTTCTGTCCTTACTGCACTTCTTGAGCCAGTGATGCTGGTCTTGGTAGCGCTTCTTGTTGGATCAATGATGGTGGCAATTATTGGACCTATTTATGGACTTATCGGACAAATAGGCCCTCACTAATCAATGCCATGCAGAAAAAACATCTTCACCAAAAGGGATACACGCTTATCGAAGTTCTTCTCGTGATCTCAATTTCAGCTATTCTCTTTGGTCTGACAACCATCAATCTGCTCAATGTGCAGCACACAACAAATGTTGTTGCAGCAGAGGAGAGTGTCATTGCAGATATCAAAGGCCAACAAATAAAAGCAATGAATGGAAATAACACTGGCGGGAGCTATGGCATTCATTTTACAAGTAATGTCTATACCCTTTTTCAAGGAACAAGCTGGGGAACAGCAACAGATAAATCTCCAGTAACACTTGATAGTGCGATTTCACTTTCTGGAAATGATATTGTGTTTGATTCGGTGACAGGCGAGGTTCATGGATACGTTGATGCAACTCCCCCAACAGTTACTGTTGGCCTAACAGCAGGTTCTGAGCAAAAAATACTAAAAATTAATCGTTATGGAGCAGTTACACAGCAATAATATGAAGTTTTTGAAATTCAAACAACAATCAGGTCAATCACTTATCGAGCTTATGGTCACTGTCGGCTTGGCAGCAGTGCTTTTACCAGCACTCTTGACTGGATTTGTGGCGTCACGAAGTGGAAGAGCCCAAGCAGAGCAGCGCCAACAAGCTTTGGCTTATATGAAAGAAGGAGACGAGGCAATGAGAGTCTTCAGAGAAGCCTATTGGCCAACATTTTCAGCAGACAGTAGCCCCACAGCACCTGGAACAGTGTACAAACTACAACAAAATAGTGGTACCTGGCAGCTAGCAACAGGAAGTGACCCTCTTTCCGGTGGTTTTACTCGTTCTATTACAATTCTTGACGTGTATCGCAATCCTTCTACCTTTGCTATTGTTGATAGTACAACTCCCGGGGCAGTCGATGACCCATCTACCAAGCAGGTAACTATTACCGTAACTTGGAACAAACCTATCCCTAATTCATCAGTTAGTACAACAGAATATTTCACGAGGTATGGCAATACGTCTACCTCACAAAATGGAACTTTACAGCCAGCAGCAAGCGGTGGAGATTGGTGTAATCCTGTTTTACCTCCAATATTCCAAACAGGTTTAAATGGAACACTCCACGCTGTTAACGTATCACAGGCACCAAGTGGAGGAAATGTTGTTGTTTTTGCTGGTGCAGGACAGAGTGCAAACGGAAATACATATGCTAATATCAATCTCAATGACCCTTCTTCTCCAACTGCCCCAAGCCTTCAGTCAATAAATAATGGCAATTACACTCCAAAAATCAAAACAAATGGGGCTTTCAATGATACAACCTATGGATATTTAGCCACCCAGCAACACTCTAATCAAGGGCAAGGGACAATTGTGAATTTAAGCAATCTCCAACAAATTGCAACATTAGATCTTGGAAACTCTGGAAATGGACAAAGTATCTATGTTATGAATAACTTTCGAGGTTCTGGGAAAAATATAGCCTTTTTAACTGACGATAATAAAAAATTATATGCTTTTGACATTACTAGCTTGAATACAACAACCTGCACGTCCAGTTCTGTTTGTCATTATAGCCCGATTACAGGAAGCAGTATTGTATTAGATGGTATAGGATTAAAAGTAATTGGTAACACATCCTCAACTGGGACATTTGCCTATGTAGCAACCAATTCGACATCCAATCAATTAGATATAGTTAATGTAACTACTACTTCTTCTCCAACAATCACAGCAAGAATCTCTGTCGGAAACAGTCAACCGGGCGTGGATGTATTTCTAGATTCTACTAGGTTGAGAGCTTACCTTGTTACAAATAAATCCGCTACTCTTCCTGATTTTTTTACTATAGATGTTAACCCGGGAGATACCACTCCAGCTTGGTATAAGCAAATCTTAAATAAATACACTACCACCAATAGCATGAATCCTTCTGGAGTTGTTTTTGTATCAGGGAGTAAGGCAGTTATTGTGGGAACAGGAGGTACAAGAAATTATCAAGTCGTCGATGCATCCCCAGAAAGTGTGCCTGCAACAATAATTTCCTCGACAAGTTGTCCAGCAGGAACATCTGGAGGATTAAATGTTTCCTATGATATTTATGGTATAACAACACTTTTTAGCCACGCAAATAGGACATATTCCTATATCATTACTGCCGATTCTGGAAATGAATTTAAAGTAATTGAAGGCGGCACAGGTGTTGTTGGTAGTGGTGATGGAACATATACATCGAGTCCTATTGATGCTGGACATCCTGTTGCCTGGAATTATTTCACTGGAACTTCAGATACGAATCTCTCCTATCAAATAGCTATTGCGCCAGCACCATGCTCTTCTGCAACATACACATTTTCTAATATCTTAACAGGTCCTATTGCATTACCTGGTACAACGTATACTAACCCTGGACAGTGTTTGGAATATAAAGTTATTAATAATGGCTCTACGGCTAAATCTTGGACAGTTACATTTAACTATTCATTATGAGAAGTCAAAAAGGATTTACTATTGTCGAACTCCTCTTATACATGGGGATATTCTCTATTCTCCTCGTTATACTTTTGCAAATTTTTACCTCTATTCTTTCCTTGCATACGGAGTCTCAGACTACATCAAGTGTCGATCAAGATAGCTCGGCTATTATCAATAGACTCACCTATGATATTCATAGTGCAAGTAGTATCAGCGCACCTGGACTAGGTACATCCTGTACCTGGCCTACCCTACCAAGTTGCCAGCTAACCCTTGGTGGAGGGACAACATATACAATGAGTGGCAATAATCTCATGCTTACAGCTGGGGGCCATACAGCAGGACAACTGAATAGTATTAATACCAAAATTACGAGTATCACTTTTACCACCCTTGGCAATACTGCAGCAGGCAGTAAGCCGAGTATGCAAATACAATTTACCCTGCAAAGCGTCCAGTTAAGAGAAGGAGGAACTGCCACGTCTCAAACATTTGAGACAACAGTAGCAACACGATGAAAAAAATATTTGCTAACCAAAAAGGCCAGTCGCTTATTACCCTTCTTTTCTTTATGGTCATTGGTATCACCATTATCTCTGCCGCGGCACTCATATTATTTGCCGATATATTGGCAAGTAGTAATAACGAGCAAGGTGCAATGGCATATTATGCAGCTGAAAGTGGCATAGAGAATGGGATTTTATATGTCCTGAGCCATCCTGCAACTTCTGCAAGTCTTACCGTTCCAGGCACAAATGCATCAGCAGCAGTAACTATCACCTATGATAGTGCCACTTCAACTGATACAATAAGCTCAGTTGGCACAAGCGGGACAACAAGCCGTACTATCCAAGCGCAGGCATCATATAATAGCGGCGCATTTGCTGTCAGCGGGTGGAGAGAGGTAGCACACTAATGGAAAATAAGAAGCAAAATGCAATTTTATATATAGAGAAAACACAAGGCATACTGTATGTTGGAAAAGAATCCTTTACTATTCGTTTTCCAAAAGATGTCATCAGTAATGGTGAGGTCATCGATAAAGGCAAATTGCAACTGCTTTTTACTAACTTTATTACTGAAAATAAAATTCCTCCAGTCCACGTTTTACTTATCTTAAGTCCTGAAATTATTTTTGAGAAAAAGCTGAGTGACATGCCGCTTGCTATTCAACATATTGAAATAGAAAAATTTTTAGACTTAGTACCATTTGATAGTATCTTAACTCGAACATTTCGCCTTCCCAAGAAAACCACTATTCTTGTTGCCAATAAAGAACTTTGTGAAGTAATTACTGATAGTCTGAAGGCAGAGTCTTGTATCCCAACAGGTATTGTCGCGCTGAACAGCCTTGAAGAGAAATTACCATCACTGAAAGAAAAGTTTGATGCCCAACTTATTCTCAAAAAGTTAGATACCTTTAAAAGCTACAATCTTGATATCAGACTCGAACACCAAGAAAAAATATTAAGCTATAAAGTACCATCGTTGAAAAATCCACAATTTATCGCTCTTATCAGTGTATTTGTTTTGCTCTTTGTCATTCTTTGCACACAAGTCTATATACAACTGATGAGTAATAAGCCAGCTCCAACCCAAGCAAAGCAGTTAGAACAACTTGCTCCAACAACAACGTCCCCCTCCACAGAGCCTTCTGCTTCTGGGTCAGGTCAATAAATTCTTCTTATTCATTTACCAAAACCTTTTATTTTCTGTATGATGAAGATATGTTGTCTTTGCATTTCTTCAAATCAAAAGCATTCTTCACGATATGTATTGGGTTTGGTGTTGCTACTTATGTTGCTTCAATGCTTCTTGTCAAATTAGATAGCACATTTACGTATCGTTGGATTGCTTTTGGTCTTTCTCTCAGCTCTGTTATTTCCATCTGTATTTTGTATGTCATCAAGCATATAAAGAGCACTCATTTTTCGAAAGAAACTTTTGCAAAAGAGGTTGACCCGGTGCTTGGTCTTTTCATTCTGGCGCTTACTGTTAATATGTTTTTCCTTGCAACATATCCATACATCAGTATTTCTGATGAATTACGAGATGGTGGATTGAATGCCCTCCAAATAGCCTCAGGAACTCTCAAAAACATATGGGGGTATGGCTCTTACGGCGCCCATGGGCTTATTATTCCAACCATCACAAGCTTCTTTTATTTACTTTTTGGAAGTAGTGTCCTTACCTTTCGTTTGCCAGCTGCATTGTTATCTTCTCTTGATATTGTTTTTCTCTATTTGCTTGTGAGAAATCTTTTCAATAGATCTACAGCTTTTTGGGCTTCTCTCATCTTAGTAAGCTTTCCTCTTCATATCTTTTTTGCTCATACGCAGGTCGTCGTGGCATTTAATTTCTTTTTTGCGTCTGTATTACTATATTTTTTCTATCGTCTTTTGAAATCTCATGCAACCATTGACTATATTTTCTTTGGCACAGTCGTTGGGTTTGTGTGTAATTTTCATGCAGCCATCCGATCATTTGCCTGCGTCTTACTTCTCATATTGTTCTTTTTAGAAGGGAAAAAGCTTATTGAAAAGCACTTTGCCTCTATCAAACAGCATAGTCTCCAACTTCTTTTTCTTCTGCTCTTTGCAGTAATTGGATTTGGACCACGTCTTTTATACACAGCTCCTCAAGATTTCTTGCATACATCAAGATTCTCGCTTGAAGATAAAGTGACTGCCCATAAGCCTTTTACACTCAAAGACGCTACCACTATCAAAACAAATTATGTGAAATCGCTTATGGTGTATGTCTATGAAACAACCTCCTTTTTCTATCCCGAACCAATTCCACTACTTCCACCATTTCTTGCTATCTTTTTTATGCTTGGGCTTGGCTACGGCTTTTTTGTGGTAAAGGATAGATTTGTGAATATCTTGCTTTTTCTTCTTCTTACCATTCCGTTTATTAATAGCGCCATGACCGATGCTGTGAATGCCGAACATAGACTTTCACCACTTTTACCTGTCGTCGCAACAATTACTGCAATTGGCATTGCATACATTTTTCAACTGCTCAAGTGGAAAGGGTGGAAATATTTATTTGGATTTATTCTCCTTTGCTATCTAACAACGCAAGTTGTCACCTACTATACCAGTAATGTTGCAAATAAAGGCACTTCTTTCCAAGACATTGTTACGATGGATACATTTACGTTTCTACAAAGTGATACGCTTCTTTACAAATCTCCAATGCTCAATCTTTCCTATGCCAACAAGACCTTTATTCCAACACCACTTTGTCTCTATATGTCCCCTAAGAATTTTCAGTACTTCCCAGGAAATATTCGTATTGACGAGCCTGAAGAATACTTTATTCCAAGTGCAACAATACAATACCAACAAAACTCAGCTATTAGTGATAATGATATTTATGTTCTCCATCAACCATGTGTTCCTGACATTCCCTACACACGTCTTGTGACACAGCAAACATCTCTTTCTTGCCTGGATTTTAATCACTTTATGTGTCCTCTCGGCAAAAAAGACATCATTTCAATTCACTACTAAAAGGATTTTTCCAAAGAGTTAGAGATATTATTTGCAGTAGCCTCTATTAAAAACAAATTTCAATAAGGCAAGAGGAATAAGGTTGTTCGTCTCTGCCATTGCTAAATGCCCACAAACACTCGTATTGTGTACTGCACCTAAAGCAATAGCCTTTTTATAATCAGCAATCGCTTTTTGTCTATCTATTGGACCATAAAAGTTATAGATATCTCCTCTATTCATGTAAGGCTCTGCATAGGTATTTTTCAAAGAAATTGCTTTTGTTAGGTCAATCAGTGCTGCATCATAATTGCGAAGTCTCATATAGGTATAGCCGCGATTGTTGTAGGCTTCTGCATATGAAGGATTGGCATCAATTGCATTTGTATAGGCAGTAATAGCCTCCTGACATTTTCCAATATCATATTTATAGTTGGCCAAAGCGAAAAATTCCTCTGCTTTTTTGGGTAATGATGGGGAAGAAGCAGCTGTTGTGTGACGGGACGAACACTGCGTATCAGGCCCCGTTACCAATCCATATACTTTGAGCGTCGTAAAAATGAGAAAAACAAACAAGATACAAATACCGACTATCAGTGGCTTTTTTATTTTTGTGTGTATGGTCGAAGTGTGTCCCATATTGCTCGTGCATGTCCCAATCCCAAACCAAAATCCTCCTTAAGCCAGTTGATAACTTCAGTTGCTTTGACTCCTGGTCGAAGTAAGCCCTTCTCTTTAGCTAACTTTTTAAAATCCTCTGGTGTTTTCCCTGTTTTGGCTTTTATATTGTCTAAATATGCTTGAAATGTCATTAATTTGTTCCAACTAATTCGTAATTCGTGAAGACAACAGGACCATTCACAAGTGCTGGAGTATAGACACTTTCAAATCGTTTTACCGCTTCTGAATTGCTATGGATATACTTTGCTTCTTCACTTTCAAAAATGAAAAAGTGCATGAATTTGGTTGGATCTTCTTTTTCTTCCCAAGCAGAATACATTTGTGTACCAGGTTCATTTTCCCGAATATAAGCAGTAAATTCTAGAATTGCTTTTTTGACTTCTTCTACCAATTCTTCTTTCACTTGATAGGTTGCAGTAATAAAAAGTGGCATATCTTTACGTAAATTTATATCACGTTACCATCTTCTTAGCAATCTTTATAAAAAATAACCTATAGAATTGATTTAAGAATAAAATTGTGCTACTATGGGGCCCTGCTGAGAGGCAGATTTCCTACTCATGGGTGGGTAGGACTTAGCCCTAAGGAGGGCAACATGTATGCTGGTCTGGTAGGGTTGGTCGTTGTAGGCGTAGTGTTGGGTCTCGTAGGTCTGCTCATAGCTCTCATAATACAGAGCGACGAGCGGTCGTCATGGTTCTGGGGATTTGCCTGGATAGGCATTTTCCTGGGATTTTTCGGCGGATGTGTAGAAGCTATAGTCCAAGGGAGTTACATCCCGGAGACGCGAGTGGTCGTGGAGACACACCAGCTCGTCAGCTTCCAAGACGCCGTGAACATTGAAGGTTCCTTCGCGGGAGGCATCCTTGTGATGGAAGGCCACATAGGTACAGAAGTCAAACTGTACTACTATGAGTCGACACCAGATGGATTCCAACTTCATGTCATGGACGAGACAGACCCCGACGTCTACATCAAGCAAGACAGCCCGTCAGGTGGCACACTTGAGGTCGTCCAGATCCGACATAATGTTCCCGGAAGGGACATTGGTTGGGTCCTAGTTTCCAGCGTCGTACAGACGAAGCACATCTTCCATGTGCCCGCTGGAACAATTCAGGCTTGCTATTCGGCCAGTGCTGGACAAAAATCAGCTCCGGTTTGTCCGAACAGTTAGCCGGCTAAGCTAGGCATGGAGGTCCCTGGGGGGAAGAGTTGTGAGCGACATATGCTGACGTGCGTCAGTCATGAGACCCTGTCTCACTCCTCCTTCTTCTTCCCCCTATACCTCCATGCCTACCCCATTCCTTTA
>PRDT01000091.1 GCA_003173995.1 Candidatus Levyibacteriota bacterium
TTTGGCTTGAGGACAATAATGGGTAGTTCGAGTGAGAATGATTGAGGAGATCCTTTTGCAAGTATATAAGGAATTTTTGTACTAATAACTTCTTTTAGTTTTTCTACATCACCTTGCTGTCCATTAGATGATGGACGAAATGTTGATACCCGTCCATTTTGGAATGAAAAAACAGCATCAACAGGGTCCACTTTTACGCTTTCTACTAATGGTGCAATTTTCTGTTTAAGAATATCAGGAGAATAAGTATATGCAGCAGGTAAATTAATGCCATTGACATATGCTTGAAAGACAATACTAGCATTGGAAAATAGATCACGTGATCTACCAATGGTATACGCCTGTTGGGCAAGAAGGTCGCTATCATACCCAAGCTGCATTTCCTTGGCAGAAACAGTAGCCGCTTGATCGGTGGAAGTAATGGTAAATGATGTATTCGCAATTGCTTTATTTTTCAAAGCAAAATAAGTGGCAACTGTTGCTTGGCTTTTACCTCCAAAATTAATACCTTCAACATACACTCCAGGATAGATAGTATTGCTATATAACCTTTGGAAAATAATAAAAGTGAAGCTAATAAGGAAGAAAAGTCCTAATAAAACTCCTATGCAAAACCAGAAGGATGTTTTGCCAATTTGTTTGAGTAGAATTTTTTTGGAAGCAATTGCCTTTTTGATTGATACCATGGTTAGATTGATATATTATACAATAAGAGGGGAAATATGGATAACAAACAACAAAATACATTGCCACAACAACAGTCTCAATCTAATAGTACTCCTGTGCAACAATTGCCAGTCACTCCTCCAACTCAAACTCCAGGAGTTGCTCCTGAGCCATCAATACCTCCTGTACCACAAGCTCCCCAAACACCAGCACCTGATTCCTCTGTGTCTATTGATGCGCAGTTGTATCCACAAGGTGCAATGCAACAAGGGACAACTCCATCAACACAGCCATCTGAAGTAAGTCAGAGAATTGCATCTTGGTATGAACCTTCAACAGATGTACCCTTATCCACACAACCTGCTCCAACACAAGTTGAAAGTACCCCTATTATTCCTGGACAAGAACCAGTGACACCGCCAACTCCTCAACCTATTACTCCGGAGGTCGCTCAATCTCCCAGCGGTGCAGCTTCTCCATGGGAGATTCCAGCTTCACCTGTCTCTGCCTCTTCTCAAGATGTGCCACTTACACCTATAGCAGGTGCTGAACCTGAGCAAGCTCCTCAGCAAGAAATGCCAGTAACTCCTTCGCCTATTGTCCAACCCGAACAGACTGCTCCACAAAAAGTAGTAGAAGCAGTTCCCCAAGTAATAAATGCGCCTAGTCAAGGCTCTGTGCCACCAAAGTCACCTGTAACTCCACCAGCATCTCCTTTTCATGAAGAAAGTCATCATGGTTTGGTACCAAAGCCTCTCAAACTTATATTAGGTGTTTTGGCTGTATTAGTAGTCTTATTTTTTGTTGTTAAGTTAGTCGGTGGCCTCTTCCATGGTGGCTCTTCAGGAAAAGTAACATTAACGTATTGGGGCTTATGGGAAGACAACAATGTTATGCAATCAGTCATTTCGGATTTTGAAAGAGAAAACTCAAATATTCATGTAAATTATATAAAAGAAGATCCCAAAGAATATAACCAGCGGGTTCTCACTCGTATTCAAGATGGAAATGGTCCTGATATTTTTCGTTATCATGCCACTTGGCTACCTGAAATGTTACCTGCATTATTACCATTTTCGAAAGATGTTATCTCTAAAGACGATTTGACAAAAAATTATTACCCTTTTATACGCAATGACATAGTAAAAAATGGCGCCGTGTATGGATTACCTCTTGAGATAGATACATTGGCGATGTATGTCAATACAGATTTGTTTGATAAAGCAAAGGTTGATGTCCCATCAACATGGGATAATTTCATTACGGTAGCAAGAGGCCTAACAGAGAAAGACGCAAGTGGAAAAATTCAGGTAGCTGGAGCAAGTATTGGTACATTTGATAATATTACACATGCTCCAGATCTTGTCTCACTCCTCCTTGTTCAAAATGGCGTTGACTTAGCTTCAATGTCTCCTGCACAGAATGCAAGCGATGCATTAACATTCTATACTTCTTTTGCAAAAGATCAGACAAGTATTTGGGATGACACATTGGATCCATCTCAACTTGGTTTTGCCAGAGGGAATATAGCAATGTATTTTGGTTATTCATGGGATGTATTCGCAATTAAAGCAGCCAATCCAAATCTCAATTTCAAAATATATCCTGTACCTCATCTTCCCGGAAGAGATACAACAATTGCAAGTTATTGGGTTGAGGGTATCTCTTCAAAAACCAAACATCCAAAAGAAGCGATGCTCTTTATGAAATATCTTGCGCGAAAAGATACACTTACTAAGTTACACACAGAAGAAGCAAAGACAAGACTTTTTGGAGAATTGTATCCACGTATAGATTTGGCAGACAGTCTCAAAGATAATCCTCTTGCTGTACCATTTGTCTCTCAATCAAAAAATGCAATGTCGTCATTCTTTGCTGGAGAAACTCATGATACGGGTATTAATGCACAAATGAATGGATATTTAGGGAATGCTGTCCGATCTGTCCTGAAGGATACATCCCCTGATACAGCCATTGAGACATTAACGAAAGGTGTCTCAACGGTTCTACAACAATATGGACAGACACAGCAACAGCAGTAAGAATGCTGTCCTTGCAACAATTATCTATAGCGATATATTTCAGTACCCACTGACACAAAAAGAAATCTGGCGTTTTTTGCATGCTGAAAATGCTATTCCTAAAAACAAAGTCATTCATTTTTTGCATCAAAAAGGGAACGGTATTGTGAAGAGAAAAGGATTTTACATGCTCGAAGGAAAAGAAGATTTTGGAGAAAAAAGACAAAAAGGCATTGCTATAAATAAGAGAAAATATAAAAAAGCCCAAAAGGTTGCAAGAGTATTAGCAAAAATTCCAACGATTTGTTTTATTGGTATTTCTGGATCTGTTTCAATGGCAAACGCAACAGAAAAGGAAGATATTGATTTATTTTTTATTACAAAAAAACATACACTTTGGTTAACACGACTAATCATCACACTGCTTTTAGATAGCAAAGGTTGGAGACGGAAAAGACTTGATACAGATGTCGAAGATAAAATATGTGTAAATATGTTGATGGATGAAAGCAAATTAGCTTTTTCAAAAGAACATCAAAATATATATATTGCACATGAATTGTTACAAGTGAAATCTCTGTTTGATAGAGGAGGATATTATAAAAAACTTCTCCAAAAAAATATTTGGGGAAAACATTTGCTTTTTAATGGGTTTCCTGCTATCAGACATTCATTTTACTTTAATATACCTTGGACGTTTTTGCTTTTGCCTTTTGAAGTAGGATCTCATATCATTCAGCAATGGTATATGAAAGACCATACAAAGCATGAGATACTAACAGATACATTACTTGCATTTCATCCAACATCGTATGAAAGAATTATTTTGCGAAAGTATCGAAAGGGACTAGAAAAATATGGAATATAAAATAGTTGTTTGTGGAGGTACATTTGATCATTTGCATAAAGGGCATGAAGATTTTCTCCATTTTATTTTTTCTGTTGGGGAAAAAGTTATTATTGGTTTGACAAGTGATAGTTTTACTGCAGCGCATAAAGATCATGTTTCTCTTGAGTCATATGAAGTGAGATATAAAACATTATGCAATTTTTTGGAGAAGGAAAACCTTTTTTCAAGAGTAAAAATAGCTTCTATAGATGATATCTATGGTCCATCAATAGATCCAAATATTACATTTGATGCTGTTGTTGTTACAGATGAAACAATAGAAGGTGCAGAAAAAATTAATTTTAAAAGAAAAGAATTAGGATTGTCTGTTCTTCCTATTGTTATCATGCCACGAATACGCAATATTTCATCAACAATGATTCGAGAAGGAAAGATAGATACGAGTGGTAGTCTTTTTATTGAAGAACAGTGGGTTACCAAAAGTCATCTCCTTCCAAAAGAACTAAGAGAAGAGTTACAACAACCCTTTGGAAAGCTCATAAAGGAAGATACATTGCCAGATATTCATGATAACCAAATCATCACAGTTGGAGACGCAACAACCTTACGTTTTCATCAAGCGGGAAAAAGACAAAAAATTGCTGTTGTAGATTTTACCGTTGAGAGAAAAAGAATTTATTCTTCCTTGAGTGAATTAGGTTTTACAGAGGATTATGAAAATTATGAAGTTATCAATCCCGCTGCTACGTTAACTCCAATATTGTGGCAAGCAGTTTATGATAGTTTTACAAATAGGACACAAAAAGAAATGGTCATTCGCATCTCCGGGGAAGAAGATTTAGCTGTTATTCCAATAATATTAGTTGCTCCACTTGGATATCATCTTTTCTATGGACAACCTCACATTGGGTTGGTATGGGTTGAAATAACTCTTGAATCAAAGAAAAAAGCATATGCACTACTTAGACGCTTCCTATAGATATAAACTCTAGGTCATTGACAAAAAACATCAGTTGCTATAGTATTCTTTTTGACTCAGAAAAATGAGTCGATAACACCTCCGGACACTATATATTTGGAGGTCTTTTTTTGAATATGGATGCAAAGAAAATATATTTAACAGCAGAAGGATTGGAAGAGTTACAAAAGGAATATGATGATCTGGCTAAGAAGAAGAGGCCAGAAATTTTAGATCGTTTATCAGATGCACGAAATCAAGGTGATCTCTCTGAAAATGCAGAATATGTTGCTGCAAGAGAAGAATTGTCATTTATTGATGGACGAATTGATGAGGTAGAAGAATTACTCAAGCAAGCAACCCTTATTAAAGAGGAAGATCACAAATCAGGAGGAAAAGCAGTTGTTGCTCTGGGCTCAACAGTTACCCTTCATGTTAGTGGAAAGAAGGAAGTATTTACTGTTGTTGGGGAATGGGAAGCAGATCCTACAGATAAGAAAATATCTCATGAATCTCCTCTTGGTAAAGCATTAATGGGTAAGGGAATTGGAGAAAAATTTGAAGTAGACGCTCCAGCTGGAAAAATCGCTTATACAGTTGTATCTATTAATTAGCCTTAAACACTTGTTAAATTTCTAACATCTCTCTTGTTTTTGTCAATTATCGTAAGATATTTGACCATTAGTAAAGAGCATGCTACTCTTCCCATATGAGTACTGATACGGGTGTTATTAAATTGCTTGCACAACTCGTGGCGATCGATTCAAGAACGACAAAAGATAATACGCCAGTCATTTCTCTTATTCAAAAGTGGTTATCAGATTATTCTCAGACAATACAACCATGGATAAGAGAATTAGATAGTGTAAAGGGGAAAAATCTTATCGTAAAAATCCCAGGAAAAACATCCGATCAAGCTACAGTATTTGTTTGTCACTTAGACACAGTCCCTCCGAATAAAAGCTGGGAAACAGATCCCTTTATTTTAGAAGAAACTGAGGGGAATTTATATGGTCTTGGAGCATGTGATACCAAAG
>PRDT01000021.1 GCA_003173995.1 Candidatus Levyibacteriota bacterium
CCAGTCACTATTCCACTCCCAGCTAGCACAGCAGCACTAGGTGAGGCAACTGCTGCAGATGTTGGAGTTGCCTGCAATACAACTGCTGTTGGTGTTGGAGAATACGCTTGCATAGGAGACTTCGTCATAAGACCTTGTCGCATTATCATGACATATGCTCCTCCACCAAGAAGTAATATGAGCAACACAAGTGAAAGTATCATCCATGGATTGAATCCACCTTTTTTCATAGGAGCGGGGGTTGGTGGTATAGGTGATGTTTGTGAAACCGGTTGAGTAGTTGGTGCTGTCTGCTCCATACAATGAGTATTTCAAGAATTTCAACTATTTGTCAAGAAAATATTTTTCTACAAAATTGCCAAGAAGCGTATTTATTTCATCAATTATTTCTGGATAGAGCCAATAATCATGATCTGAATCAACTTCATGTAATTCTTTTGGCTCTGATAGTGCAGCATAAACTTTTTGTACCTGTTCTGGCAGGACAATTGTATCTTTTTTACCCAACACCAACATCTTTGGCTTGGTGCAATTTCGTATTTCTGGCGTTAGATAATACGTTATTTCATCTTCATAAAAAGCATATGGAAGTCTAAATTCTTTAACTCGTGGACCTGTACCAGGAGGAAGAGCGCGAAGTGTTGAGTGATACCCATCTCTTTGCCACTTTTCATCTACCTGCTTTATATCTTCTTTCTCAGGAAGTCGACCCATAATGGCAGCGTACGCCACAATATATGGATTGCGAGTCCCGGCAATATACGTAATTTTCGCGCCACGACTATGTCCGACTAAAAGTGTCTTCTTATTGCCAAAATACTCAATGACTTCATCAATCGCCTTGAAATAATTTGTCATGGTGTAGAGAGAGAAATCACCTTCACTCTCCCAAGTACCAGGTGGATCAAATGAGACAGCATGGAAGCCTTTACTTGCTAAATACTCAACATGAGAATGCATGTGCGCAAAATCCTTGCTATCTACTTTTCCAGGAATGACAAGTGCAAATTTTTCTGAAGTCTCATCACCTTGTGAATAAGTGGCTAGTCGGAAGCTTTTGGTCTGTATCATGCTCATGGAAGGATTATATCAGATAGCAAATATGTGAAAGAAAATACCTCTTAGATTTAGAAATTATGAAACTATTTAAATTCTTTCTTCTATAAAATTCTTAATGTTTTATAGATATATTCTCAAGCATATCCTAACATTAACCTCTATCATTGACATACATTATGCAATATGTCTTACTTTATATAGAAAGTACTAATAGCAATAAACCTTTAAAAATATAGGTCTATTTGATATAATGCTCTTCTTATGACAGAACTTGGGAGAAAAGAAAGATTTTTAAAAGTTTACGCTAATTTGCCTTTGAGTACTCGGGAAGAGATAGTCTACGTATTAGAAAATAAATGGCCAATTACATGGAATGTTGCTTATCTAGAAGTTTCAAATGATACTGAAAAAGGGAAAGTAATACTTGACAAATTAGATGAATTGAACTTTATTTAAGGAGGAAGCAATATGGACAATGATCAGTTGCAACAAGAAATAATTAATCTGATAAAAGCCCGCTTAAATATTCTCCCACAAGATGCTACTTTATCTATTGGTTCTTTTGGTGAATTAAAGAAGGATCAACTTATAAAGGAAGTTGAAAATAATACCGATATTGGAAAAAAAATTATTGAAACTGAGTTAGAATATCTAAGACTTTTAAAAGAAGGGATATTCTATGGCACGCCTTCTAGTTACTAGACCTCGATACGAATCAACTACCGACTATCTATTTTCTTGGAGTAAAGAAACTATCGAATTAGCAAAACGAAAGGGGATGCAGGTCCTTAATCTAGAAGGAGAGAAAGTAACTAGAGCAAACTTTGTAAGTTATATAAACAAAATGAAACCACATTTTGTTTATTTGAACGGACATGGAAGTGCAACATGTGTAGCAGGCCATAATCATGAAGTTCTCGTAGAAGCTGGAACGAACGAAGAAATTTTATCAAAAAAAATCACTTATGCGTTATCATGTGAATCAGCCAAAATCCTAGGGCAAATGAGTATTGAAGCAGGTGGAATAGCATATATTGGTTATAAAGAGAATTTTTATTTTTGGAAGAATGATGCTTATTCAACTCGACCAACAGAAGATCCCAGAGCATCTTTATTTTTAGAGCCTTCAAGTCAAATTGCCAATTCATTAGTTAAAGGACACACCGTAGAAGAATCATTTCAAAAAGGTAAAAATGCATTTTTAAAAAATATCCAACAACTTGTGGCAACAAATTCTCCTGATAAATTTGTTGTTCCTTGGTTAATATCGGATATGATAAACCTCACTTACCATGGAAATGGTAACGCAAAGATCGAAGATTAAAGGTTACAAAAAAACCGCCTTCCGTCGGCGGTGTAGACTGGATTCCAGCTTTCGCTGGAACGACACGCTTTTTACATCATTCCCATTCCACCCATGCCTGGCATACCGCCTCCTGGCATTTCTGGCTTTTCTTTTTCTGGGATGTCGGTGACGAGTGCTTCAGTTGTCAAAGCCATCATTGCAACACTTGCTGCATTTTCTACAGCACTTCGTGTTACTTTAGCTGGATCAACAACACCATCAACTACCATATCACCAAATTTTCCTGACATGACGTTGTAGCCATAATTTACTTCTTTTGATTCTTCTACTGTTCGAAGTACCCAACCTGCATCAACCCCTGCATTTTGTGCAATACCTTTAATTGGCTCAGCAAGTGCTTTCCAAAGAATATCTACACCTGTCTTTTCATCTTCATCTTTGAGTGTTTTCTTCAAAGCTTCCAAAACATTTCGTGATTTAAGAAGTGCAACTCCACCGCCTGGGACAATACCTTCTTCAAGTGCTGCTTTGGTAGCTGAGACTGCATCATTGACTCTTTCTTTCTTATCTTTCATTTCAATTTCTGTTGCTGCGCCAACATTGATAACAGCTACTCCACCAGCCAATTTTGCGAGTCTCTCTTGAAGCTTTTCTTTATCAAAGTCTGATGTTGTCTTATCAAGTGCTGACTTAATTTGTGCAATTCGAGCTTTTACTTCTGCTTTATTGCCTTTGCCTCCAATAATTCTGGTACTTTCTTTATCAGCCCAGACTTTATCAGCTCGACCACAGTCTTCTAATGTTACTGAATCTAATTTTCGACCTGTATCTTCTGAAATAACTGTTCCACCGGTAAGTGCTGCAATATCAGCAAGCATTTCTTTTCGTCTGTCACCAAATCCTGGTGCTTTCACTGCTAAGACATTAAATGTTCCACGGAGTTTATTCAAAACAAGAGTTGGCAGAGCATCACCTTCAATGTCATCAGCGATGATAACGAAATTTTTACTTACCTTTATAAGACTTTCAAGAAATGGAAGTAATTCTTGTAAATTACTGACTTTTTTATCCGTTATCATGATGTATGGATCATCAACTTCTGCTTCCATTCGGTCTGCATTGGTAACAAAGTAGGCACTCGCATATCCTTTATCAAATTCCATACCTTCTTTGTATTCGATAGACATATCAAGACCCCGCCCTTCCTCAACAGTAACAACGCCATCTTTACCGACCTTGGTGAGTGCCTCAGCTATCATGCCACCAATTTGTCCATCTTGTGCAGAAATGGTTGCAACCTTTGCAACATCTCCAGCCTTTACTGGCTTTGCCATTTTCTTAATTTCAGCAACCACTGCATCAACTGCTTTTTCCATACCATTTTTGAGGACCATTGGATTGGCACCTGCAGTGATATTTTTAAATCCGATATTGATGATTGATGAAGCAAGAAGTGTAGCTGTGGTGGTACCATCTCCAGCAACATCATTTGTCTTTGAAGATGCTTCTTTTACCATTTGTGCACCCATATTTTCAAATGGATCTGGTAATTCGATTTCTTTTGCAACAGTAACACCATCATGGATAACAGATGGACCGCCCCATTTTTTGTCGAGTGCAACATTTCGTCCTTTTGGACCAAGGGTTGTCACAACAGCTTTTGCAAGCTTATTAACACCTGCGATTAATTTTTCTTGTGCTTCTTGTCCGTATACAATTTGTTTTGCCATATTAGTCTACAATTGCCAAAATATCTTCTTGAGATACTAAGGTCATTTCCTTTCCTTCAACTTTTACTTCATTGCCGCCCCATTTTTTGTACATAACCTTGTCGCCAACTTTAACTACCATTGGGTGGACATCTCCTTTTGGACCCATTTTACCTTTGCCAACAGCAACAACTTTACCCATTTGTGGCTTCTCTTTTGCTGAGTCTGGGAGAATAATACCACTTGCTGTCTTGGTCTCTGCTTCTTGTGGCTCTATCAGAACGTTATCAAATAATGGTGTAACTTTCATAATTCTTTTGGAAGGACAGGGTTCCGAAAAATCACTCTGAGTGAATGATTGCTAAATTTATACCAAATTTCCCCAAATCTTGTCAAGAGGAAAGGCGCTTTTTCCCTTGTATATTACTTGACAGTAGCTACTACCTCCTATAGCATAAAGAGAGACTCTTCTATATGAATAAGAGATTTTTACTTATTGGATTCATACTTGTTTTGCTTGCTGCAATTCCTTTAACGATTTATATCCTCACAACTCAAAAAGGTTCAACAACTACCAAAAGTAGTGCTGCTCCTTCGTCTCGACTCTTTCTTCAACTTGATAATTCTAGTGGCACAGATAATAGTGTCCCAGCATCTGCTCCATTTAATGTCAACATCATGGTAGATCCAGCAAGTAACGGTACTACTAATTCAGTTTCATTTGTGAAGATGTCTATTTCCTATGATGGTAATGCGTTGACCGCTGGTACTAATTACTTTACCTCAGGACAAAAATTCCAAACAGTATTGGAAGGCCCAACACAAAATTGTGATACCAATAAGAAATGTACTATTAATGCAACTGTCTCTATTGGCTCCAATCCTCAAAATGCAGTCACGAGCCAGGATACGGTAGCAAAACTTACATTTACTCCAACAACGCAAGGCCAAACAGTAATAGATTTTGTGAAAGATCAAAATCAAATTCTTTCTCTTGCGACATCTGACCAACCAGCTGAAAATGTCTTCTCAAGTAGTACTCCTTTGACAGTTACTGTTGGCGCTTCCGCATCCCCAACCGACTCTGGTGGTGGGGGCGGTGGAGGAGGCGGTGGCGGCGGTGGATCACCATCACCTACTACCGGCGGTGGTGGAGGAGGAGGCGGTGGCGGCGGTGGAACAGGATCTGTCCCAACATGTAGTAGCCTTACTGCCGATCCAACAGCAAGTAATAGCGCTCCATTTACTTCACTTCTGACAGCTGTCGGCAATAGTGATAATGCAGTTATTAATAAAGTGTCATTTAATTTTGGTGATAGCGGTGTTCAGGATGTCACAACCGGTACTGGAATTGGTACCAATAGTGTGAGTATTCAGGTATCTCATATTTACCGAACACCAGGAACATTCACTGCAAGCGCCATCATGACTGATGCCAATGGGAATACAAGTACCCAAGGCTCTTGTACTCAGACAATTACAATTGGTGGTGGCGGAGCACCTATTCCAACCGCAACTCCACAACCTGTGACCACTGTTGGCGCAACTGGCCCTGGCAGTACGCTTGTTATTGCTGGTGTTGCTGGCGCAGCTATTGCAGTATTAGGTATTGCCCTCATCCTCGCCTTCTAATTTCTCCCTTCTCAACTCTATCGCTATTTGTGTTGAGTGCGTGAGAAATTTGTGAATGCATCAGGGAGAACCCACCGAAGAGTGGAGAGGGTGTTATCTCCCGATAAGTGAACAAATTTCGAGAGCCTGAAACACAACCTAGCGAGTATTTTTGTTTCTTTTTGAGAAAAAGAAAAGAAGAAAAAAGAACTTTTGGTACTTTCTTCAGAAAGTACAGAGAAACTAAGAGCTCACCATATCAAACAGTGCTTGTTGAGGAATTTCCACTTTTGTCACACCTATCATTTTTGCTTTTCCTTTTTTCTGTGCTTCAAGAAGCTTGTCTTTTCGAGTCCTATCTCCTCCACTCATTTTTGCCAAAACATCTTTTCTAAATGGTGGTATTTCTTCACGTGCAAGGACCCTCGCCCCAACACAGCATTGAATAATTTGTTTCACCTGCTGGCGTGGTAATGCATTTTTCAATTTCTCCGCTTTTTCACGAGCCACGTACTCTGCGCCATCTCTGTAAGCAAATTCTGATAACACATCAATTGGCTTATCATTAATGCGAATTTCTAAATTGACCAAGTCTGCTGGACGGTACGGAAGCATTTCATAGTCAATACTCGCAAATCCTGCAGAGACACTCTTCAAATCAGAAGACAATCCATGGAGAAACATCGCATATGGCATGTCATATTCCAAAATCACATTATCATCTTGGTATTCCATGTGCGTCATATTTCCTCTCTTTTTCTGACAAACAGTCATCACTCCACCAACATAGGTATTTGGCACAAGGATACTTAAATGCATGTACGGCTCGCTGTATCCATTCTCTGCATTGCCTTCATACAAAACATGTGGCAGAGTAAAAAGCGGCTCGAGGCCAAACTCTTGCTTCAGGCGCTGTCTGAAAATATCTGCGTGTAAAAGCCCTAAAAATCCAATACGAAATCCACTCCCTAAAAATGCAGAATATTCTTCACTAAAGGTCAAAGATGCATCAATAAGAGCAAGTTTACCTATTGATTCTTTAAGCGCTACCAGCTCATCTGTGGACTTGGGATAAACACCAAAGAAAACCATTGGCTGAGGAGTAGTATAGCCAGGAAATGCCTCAATAGTATTTTTGGTCTGCTCATAAATGGTGTCTCCTACTCGAGAAAGTCGAATATCTTTAATGCCAGTCACAATATATCCAATTTCACCTGCGGTGAGTGTCCCACTAGAGATAAGAGCTGGCGTAAAGTAACCAACATCAATAGCATTCGTCTTGGTATGCGTCTGATACAACTCAACTGGAGTATTTGTAGAGAGCTTGCCGTCTAATACCCTAACAAATGCCACAACACCTCGATGCTCATCATACACAGCATCAAAAATAAGCGCTCTAAAAGGAGCCTCAACAGACCCTTTCGGAGCTGGTATCTTTTCAATAACAGATCCTAAAAGCATTTCTACATTTTGTCCCGTCTTGGCTGAGATGAAAAAGAGTTCTGACTGGGCAAAGCCTAATGTCTCAAGTTGCTTTACTATTTTTTCTGGGTGGGCAAGTGGTGCGTCAATTTTATTAATAGCAGGAATAATAACCAAATTTTCTTTTCGTGCCGCACGAAGATGAGCAATCGTCTGTGCCTGGACTCCTTTTGTTGCATCAACCAGTAAAATAACTCCCTCACATGCTGCTAATGTTCGTGATACTTCATAGGAAAAGTCCACATGCCCTGGTGTATCAATCAAATTTAATTGATATTCCTCATCTTTGTATTTGTAACTCATTCTCACAGGAGCTAACTTAATCGTAATGCCACGTTCACGGGAAATAGGATTTTG
>PRDT01000004.1 GCA_003173995.1 Candidatus Levyibacteriota bacterium
CCACCGGCAAGTTTATCTAACCCACCCAATAATTGAGATTGTGAGACTCTGTCACCAACACCACTGTCCCACCACCAGTTAAAGGCGTCGTGTTTAGCTTGCATAAGTGCATCTCCATGTTGCGCACGGTTGCGGAAGTCTGCCCAACCTTGATATAAGCCTTGGAATGCTTGTTCTCCATCGTGGCCAGCCTCAGCCAGATGTTGGATATATCTTTGAGCAAAATCTTGAGCAAGTCTGCGGAAAGGAGAATTTTCGCCAAATATCTTCTCATAATCCTTTTTCTTTACATCTCCAAAGCCCCGCACAAAATATCGATACCACATAGAGTAAGGATTGAAGGAAAGAAAGCTATATTCGTGGAAGTCTCCCTCAAAAGTAATTCTCCATGGAGCGATGGATTCCCAGCTGACAGCAGCTTCTGCTTGATCGATAGTGAAATGAGGGACGCCTCGAGGGTCTGGATTATCCGGGGTAGGAGGTGTCACAACAATACCACTGACAAATTCAGTACGAGGTACTCGCCCTTCTGTAATGGTTTGGCCGTGGGAAATAGCTTCAGGAGAGAGTTTGGGAAAATGGCCATCAGGTGCAGCCTGTCTTTGCTGGTGTTCAACTACTGCAAGTTCATCCTGAAAAGCATTGACATGACCGCCAAACGTCTGATACGCCTCATCAAATGGTGTCCCTTCTAAGGGTGTACTTATAAAATCTACATCAACAATCGTTGTCCTGGTCCTTTCTCGTCCTCTCCATCCTCGTCTTGTTGTTTGAGACCTGATAATATCTGGGTTGGCGGGGTTGCGAAGGACTATTGTTCGATTCTCCCAATCAATTGAGGCAATTTCTGTGGGATGAGGGTCATCAAGTGGGCGAAGAAGTCTTGGTAGAATACCACCTACCATAATGGGCTGAATATCATGTCTCTCAGCAACCTGTTGAGTTATCCAGACTGCATCTAGTAGCCTATTCCTCCCAGGTGGGTTGAGGCGTTCTCTTCCTATTTTTTCACTAACCTCTGCTTGTGCAGACATAAAGTAATTTGGATTGTACTCCAGTTTTGGTAATTGTCAATGAGAATAGGAAGCGCTTGTATTCGCGTCGCACATTCTTTATGATAATCATATGTACACTACTCTACCAGCTCAAATTAATGATTTTTTAGACTATTTGTCTGTTGAAAAAAATGCCAGTAAGCTTACCATTCGAGACTACAGGCACTATCTTGAGACCTTTGAGAAGTGGTACTCCTCTTCCCTACCGGGCAAGACAATGACTGACTTAGACTTAGCAACAGTCAGGAAATTCCGAGGCTTTTTGGCCAATAAAGTCGATGATAAAGGTATGACGCTCAAGCGCGTTACTCAGAATTACTATGTGATAGCCTTACGCTCCTTTCTTCGTTTTCTTATCAAAAATGACTATAACACACTTGAGCCATCCAAAATTGATCTTCCAAAGACAGAAAGTCGGAGTCTTAAATTCCTCGAGCGGGAGCAGGTGGAGCATCTGGTGACTGCTGTTGATACCTCTAAAGAAGAAGGTATTCGTGATAGAGCAATACTTGAGCTCCTCTTCTCCACTGGTCTTCGTGTCTCAGAGCTTTGTAAGCTCAATCACCAACAAGTGAATTTGGAAAGACGTGAGTTTGGGGTTATTGGTAAAGGAGGCAGAGCTCGTGTAGTCTTTATTTCAGATAGAGCTGCTGACTGGGTGGCCAGATATCTTGCAGAGCGAAAAGATAGCTATAAACCGCTTTTTATTCGCTATTCAGGTCCTGTGAATGAGGAAGATAATGGTGAAAAAATGAGACTTACGCCCCGGTCTATTGAGCGAATGGTGAAAAAATATGTAAGAGCAGCCAGGCTCCCTGTGGATGCCACTGTCCATACACTGAGACATTCTTTTGCAACAGATTTACTGACAAATGGGGCGGATTTGCGATCTGTTCAGGAAATGCTAGGACACAAAAATATTGCTACCACTCAGATATATACCCATATTACGAATAAGCAGCTTCGAGATGTCCATAAGAATTTCCACAGTGGTAATAAAGATAAGGAATAATCCTTCCCTTCTCTGTAATCTTAGCTAGAATAACTTTCTCCTGACATTTTTCTGACAAATCTGACTTGACAATAACCAAAAGAGTGATATAGTCTTGTTCTATGGCCGTGATGATAGAAGTTGAACGAGATGAGGCAGCTGCTGAAACTGCTTCAGAACCCGTACGACGATATTATACTCCTGCACAATGGGCACAAGTTCGTGGTGAATTGAGAAGTTTACAAGCCCAGCAAGATGAGTCGTCTCCAAGACCGCTTGCTGAATTGATAGAAGATGCTGCGCAGGCAGTTAGTCCTCTTTCTCCAACTCATGACGGAACACCTCCTTGGGGAACCTTTTTTGATTTTAGAGTCTGGAATCAAGTTGCTGCTGCACAAGATGCAGAGGCTGCGCGAGTAGCTGCAGAAAGAGCTGCTCTTGAGGCAAGACCTTTGAGGAGATTATTATATGTGGTCGCTTCCGCGGGAGAGTCAGCTCAATCGATTGGTCCAAGATTGCGCAGAGCTGCAAGTCGAGCGATTCCTGCTCTAGCTCCTCTTTTGGGTGGACAACGCCAAGCTGCTTAATTTGTTGAAATCACCAATTTAGTTTTATCCCTGAGGTTATTTTGTGGCTGCAGCTTGTTCTCTAAAAAATCTTTCAAGTAATGCTGCATCTTCTAATTGTTGTCGACCTGTTGATGGTCCAGCTAGTCTTGAACGAGGTGCTAAATTATATGCTCTTTGTATTGTCGTTGTACCTCTTGCATCAGTTACTGGTGTCTCCGAATACCAGACTTCCCTACCGTCTATTTCTCCGATTACTGTATATGCTGGGCCTGTTGCGATGGGTTGTCTTTCAACTACGTGAGAACTCTCTGCGGGAATAACCCCATCCCAATACCCTGGTGCAAGGTAATGATTTTTGTCCCATCCTCCATCATCAGTTGCGGTTACGCGTGAAACTGCTGCTGGTCTACTTAAAACAGGTACGGAAGTCGCTGCTAAAGGAGCATCGGCTACAAGGAGAGCTGCTGCTAATGAAGCAGGTTCTTCAGCTCTTAATACTGGTGCACGGCGCTGTAATCCTATTGGATGCCCACCGCGGAAAACTACGTCAAAACCATCTGGAGCTGCACCTGTTTCACCATCAAATACCTGACCGAGTGCAGGTGCGCCTGAAAGATTGGCATCACTAGCAAAATTTGGGTAACGTGGTTCTTCCAGAGGAGCATCAGATGAAGGCCTTGTCGTATCCAAAACAACATGTGTTCCGTCAGTAAATGCTGCAACATGGCTTTGAGTTCCTGCATCTGGATCGTGCATAACATCGACTCCCAAAAGTCTGACAGGTTGTGGTTGGTCCTCTGCTGGCCATTCAAAGTCATGGTCGTATGGTAAATCCGCCACTCTTGCAGCCAGATCATCTCTTCGTGATGCTGAAGCTTCTAAGACTAATGATTCATCTTCAAACGCTGTTGCGTAGCGTTGGTCTTGTTCGGTAAGAGTCGGATCTGCTTCTATTTCTGTATATCCTGCCCAGTCACTAGCCTCTTCTATCTCGCGGCGCATATCTTCTCTCATATTGGAGAGTCGAATAAGAAGGTTAATAAGTTGAGGACCAATAACTTGTCCTTTTCGAGATAAGGTCGCATCTCTATCTATTGTCAAGATGAGGCTTGCTAATTGCATTCGTGCTTCCATAGGAGTATTTACTCCAAAATATTCCATGAATGCTTCTGCGTGTTGTTGGCCAAAGCGGAGTAATTCGATAGCAGGTCCTGTTCGGAAAGCATCTGGATGGGAAGTTGGAATAGTTAATTCATGTTGCTCTGCTGCTATTGTTTCGAATGTCTCGCGAAATGAGGCTGATTCATCTTGTCGAGCTTGATCAGCCCGTGTTAATGCACTAATGACAAAATCTGCAGCAGAAGGACTTCCTTCTTCCAGTCCGCCTTCGTGCAGCGGCAATTGTGCCTCAAGATGAGTTAATGCTGAACGAATTTGAGGGCCGAAATTGTCCCTTTGTCCTTCAAGCTCAAAGATGCTTAGTAAACCCCCTATTGCTTGCATTGCTTCTGCTCTGGTTAAGGTATGAGTGTGATCTGTTCCACTAATCCCAACTTCGATTTCTTGAGTTTGAAGATCTTGCTCGAGTGCTTCAACTATTTGTAATGCCATGCCGATTGCTCTGTTGACAGGATAGAGGCTGCTATCAAGTGGACTAAGAGATGCTCTTGTTTCACCTCTATTGAGTATAATATCTGGATTGATACGAAGAGCCCAAGCAAGGAGTTGTTCTGTTGGTCGAATAGCTTCAGGTGCGATAGCAATGTCATCGTATACTTCTCCACCAAAAAGTAATTCTTGTGGTCTTACTCCAATTAATGCTGCGAGTTGTTGTCTTTCTATTGGGTATAGTCCTAATAAAAGATCTCTCATCTGATTACTTTTTGCAACGACATTAGCAACAAGCGCTTGTGCAGAACTTTCTGCTACTTCAGGAAGGGCTCTCTCAGTGAAAAAAGATGGAAATTGATACCCACTCAAAAGTGCAAGATGTTCATTGGTTGTACTATCGCTTGGACCTTGTATTCTCAGACTTCTCAGTAGATGTTCTGGTGTAGTGCTCAATTCGTCTGCAAGAAATATCATATCGTCATGAAAAGCTTGTCTTGCTTCGCCTTGCAATGGTGAAGACTCACTCAGTAACACTTCTCCCATTCGGGCAAGGACTGCTAGTTTTGCGCCCTGATAGGCATAATTATCTGCCAGAGAATCTGTCTCTGCTGGCTCCTCAAGGGTGTATTCTACTGCTCTATGCCCTGCCAGAAAGGCGAGTTGGGTCGAAATTGCAATAGCAGCACCTCTCACCAGAACATCATGTACCTCAACGTCTTCCTCTGTCAGATCAATCTCTAGTCGTGCTGCGTTAATAATTGCCATTTGGTCATTTCCTGCTTCTTCAAGTTCGTGGGGGGTAATAAGTTGTCGCGCAAGTACTTCCTGTTCTACTCTTAATAAGTCTGTCTTTATTCCTGGAAGTTCATCTAAAGCAAGAAATGCTTTTGCTTGAGAGACGAGTTCAAGTGCTCTGTCTCGAGTTTCTCCAAAAAGGAATGGTGCGCGAAGTATATTAGGAGTAAGAATTGCAACATCCTCTACTCTTTCTGGAATTTGGTGGTCGGGTTCTATGACTACGGGTTCCCGGAATGAGCCAGGGGCTACTCCATCTCTTTCTGATAATGTTGGAAGCGAGGCTACAACATGCTCAGCATGAGCAGTGGCTTCTGTTACTTGTCTTTCCATTCGTCCTGGTGTTCGTTCCCAGAAAGCAGGGAGAGCCTGTCCTGGTCTGATAAGAAGAACACGCGTGAGATCTGCTTGTAATGCTGGTTGTCCCTCGGTCGCTGCAAATAATTCTCGTGCTTGACCAAGAAGTGCATGAGCTTCTTGTTGGGTCAAAGTATTTACTTCGTCGGTATTTGTCAGTCTTCCAGTTGCATAACCAGTAAAGGCAATAATTTCTCTTGTTGTCCAATCAGTATAATCTGTAAGTCCCAATCTTTCTCCAACAGCTGCATTTAGCTCTTGTAACAGCGCTGACTCCCCTTTCTCTTCATGTCCATCAACTGAATTTGGCTTACTATCACGACGGAGCATACTTATTCTCCAAGCTGCCCATAGACCATCTTTGATCTGTACTGGTGAAAGGGTACCTATAGTTGGAGTTGCTTCGTGAAGTGTATCGGAAGTAGGAGGTGTGGGTAAGGAAGCTGCATCAGTTCTTAACAAAACTGAGCTGTCTGCTGCAGATGCTCGGGGTGGAGTATGGCCATTAGCTCTTGCGGCTCGTGCTGCGATCCATGAAGCAGGTGGTTCCATAGGTGTATCTCCATCATTCACGTCTCTTAATTTTGAGCCGTCCGTTGGCCATGGACCGGTCATCATTGGAGCGTTTTTTGCTGCTATTTGTGCGGGTGATAATTGTTCGCGACCTCGATCTGCCATATTGTAAGAAATCAATAATACTATAGGCACCTGAGGCTGTCAAGAAGTATTACTTTGGCTGAGGAATGTGTTGGGCTCTATTATCGAAAGCCTGGGTGCCAAGGTCACCTGCTAAGGGCAAAAATGGCTTAATATCTATATGGTGTTCTTCTGCTTGAATGCGTGTCTCAACCGCCATTGTAATTCCTGCAAGCGTACGGGCTGCTGCTTCTCCCGTTCGGAGTACTCTTCTTGCCATATTTCCTGCTCCTGTAAGTCCAGCCTCCCACCATTTTGCATCTGCTGGGGCGGATTCTTGTAGTGCATCAGGTAATGTTTGCTGCAAATATGCTGCTGCAGCTAAATTGATAACTAAATCATAATATTTGGGGTCAAGGTCATGAATTCTTTCTTCCAGTGGACTACCTTCTCGTTTAAATTCTTCTCTCACATGGTGAAGTGCACTTTCTCTTTGTCTTTCAACAAGAACACCTGCTACTGCTATTCCTGCAGCGGCTCCTATTTCAAATAATGTTCCCCAATTAACTCGTTCGTGTTGTGGATATACAGGTACTACTGCCCTCTCGCGTGGAATCTCCTGCTCGTCTCTTTCGTCATTTGCCATATCTGGCTGGAGTATAGATCTGGTAATGGTAATTGTCAAGATGATCTCTTACGGCTTTCTTACCCTTTATTTATCTTTCCTTGGCCTCTCATTTTTATGCTTATTTCACATATGGCAACTGAGGCACATGAGCCCGTTGAATCAGCCTTTGGTACTATTGGTGGATGGAGAAAAATTACTGATTCAGGTGAGCTTGCTGCATTAGCAGCGGTAGATAGACAGGAGAGTCGACGAAGGCGAGGAGGAGACTTTTCAGAATGGGGACCTAGCTATGGATGGGCAGAAGTGCAAAATGGTGTTGAAAGTATTGGTGATGAGGGTCAAAATGCAGAAAGGGTGACTCGAGTTCTCTCTTTCTTGGAATTATATGGAGACTATCAAGCTCCAGCAGCTCCAGCAATAGGTGACAGCTCTCCCTTTGAACAATTTGTCCCGGCAAGTCATCGTGAGGTCTCGTATTATACACCACCTGAACCTGATATCAGTGAGTGGATGACAGAAATTCTACCTGTGGTAACCGCTCCAGAATCTTTTCCAGATCGTTTAAAAAGGTGGAGGCAAACTACTCGCGATTGGCTCGTGACAGAACGTATACTTTGGAAAGAAGATTTAACTTTGTCTTGGAATCAATTGAAGCGCTCTCTTACAGCGCTTACTGCTCGTCTTTCGGCTGCACTGAAAAAATCCAAAACTGAAATACCTCTTATTTTTGAGAGTGATGAACACGGAAGATTGATACCTCTTTTCCCTGATGGCATACCAGAAGATTAGTATGTCTCGTAAGAAAGCGTTACGGAAGTATTAATGGTATTTTCTCCTGGAGTGACATTAGTAGGGGTTGTGTCTAGAGCTCCTGCTGCTTTCTCAAGTGCCATTGGGCGAATAATTGGCAGAGGACTTCCCGACTCTTCCACATCTACAACTCTCCCCAAGTGAATACCTGCAGCTCTTGCAAGACTTTCTGCTTTGGCTTTGGCATTGGCAACAGCTTCCTGACGAGCCTGGTCTTCTAATTTTTGCTGTGTCTTCTCATCAAAACCAAAATTTACTTGTCCGACAACATTTGCGCCACTTGCTGTAATTGCATCGAGCGCTTGATTGACCTTATCAAGTGGACTTACTTTTACCTCTACACTCTGTGTGACAGTATAACCACTAATTTGTGAGCCTCCGGGTTGGTAATTTGGACTGACAGAATAATTTGTTGTCTTAATATCTTTGTCAGAGATATCCAACTTTTTCATACTATCCATAACTTTTTGAATAGTACTATTTGTGCCTTCTTGTGCGTCTGCCACAATGCCAGCATTTTTCGTCACTGCAAATGAGATGGTGGCCATATTTGGAATTGCTGCTACCTTCCCTTCTCCTGTTGCCTGAAATTGAGTAGTCTTAGTGGTCTGGATACTATTGACGAAGAATGGAATAGGACCAGCAAATTTCGTGTAGAGAAAAAGTGCGACAAAAAAGACAATGATACTAATAACAGGCTTTGATAACATAACTTACTCGTGTGTTGGTTCCCAGAATCCTTCAACGCTGTTCCATGGGAGTCTATTTTCATCGACAGCTTCAAGATTGAATTGTTCTGAGACAAAATACATGATAGTTGCTGGCTTTTTGGAGACATTCATGTAGCCATGAGCAACACCTTTTGGAATATACACATGATGTGCTTTTCCTCCACCAAAGACAAGCTTCATTGTCATGCCCTTTGTTGGAGAGCCTTCCCTCACGTCCCAAAGACCAATAACAAGATGATCTTCTGGGCTTACAGTCTGAATCTCATCTTGCTTGTAGTGTACGTGCCATGCTTTGATAGCACCAGGCATCATTTTGGAACGATTGATTTGTCTAACTTTAAAGCCTTCATAGCCCTCTGCTTCGCCATTATCAGTAACTCTTAAAAGCTCCGAAAAGTCGCCATCTTCTCCTACCATGTTGCGAATTTCTTTTACCTGAACACCTTCAATAACAGGCTTTTTAGAATAATCTTGGGTAAAGATTTTCTCTCGTACATCCTGAGCAATGTCATCTCGTGTCAAACTCATACAAAAAGTATAAAGAAAGCAAAGGGAAATTGCAAGGTTAGTTGACTGCTGGGGCTCTCCTGACGTATGGTGTTCCGGCAAGTGCTAGTCTTTGGCGTTCAAGCTCTCGTTCGTGATCGGAAATGTTTTCATGCTCTGGAGACTCTTCAAAATGAATATTGAGGAAGCGTCTCATAAAAGCTAATCCTTTGGCAATATTACTTGTGGTAAGCGTAATGCTGCCATGCTCCCCTGCAGCTCGCGGAAAAAGGTTGGCTGCAAGCATTGCCGTCTCATCGTGGTCACGAAGATCAGGTATCCTTTCACCTGCTGGAAGCCCAAAAAGTTCGTGTCTTGCATCTTCAGTACTTGCATGAGGAAGTCCAGTCGTCCCCTCTACGTCTCGTGCTCTTATATTATCGATAAGGCTTCGAGAAACTTCACCATATCCAAGATCTGTTTGGAGCACTCCATAAATTACTACTTCTGATTGGCGGATACGTGGGTCAACCTGTGAATAGCAATTACATCCTCTTCCCCCGGTATTCATGCAGGTACAAAATGACTCAATTCCTAATGTCAAATCTGCTTTCTGTCTCACCTGGTTCAACGGTTGTCTTGTAAGTACTTCAAAGTAATCTGTTTTCATTTCTCCTGTTGCAAGCAGTCGTCGCATAATCACAGGATAAAGAAGCATTTCTCCTTCTTCTCGTCTGATGGTCCTTGCCTCATAGACATGGAATCCACCTGGAAGTTCCATAATTTCATGGCTAAATTGACTTCTTATATCTGGAATTTCAAGAGAGCGAAGTTGTGATCCACTCAATGGTGAGTTGATAGCTCGTGCAATGTCTCCAAGTCCTCGTCGTATTGCCTCAGGAGATGCTGCTTGATCGGGTGCAATGACTTCACTTGGTCCTGCCCCAAAGCGAAGAGCTGTCCGCACGACCAATGTCTTTCCGTAAGGCGAGAAGGCTAATCTTTCATTAAATGTATTTTGTGTTGGTGTATCAAGGAGTCTGACGGCCTCAGTATCAGTGAGGACTTGAACTGTCGGATGATCTCGTAAAGGGGGTTCTCCTTGTACTGTTTCAAAAACCCATGATCTTGCTCTATCGAGTCGTCTCAGGAATGGATTGGGTCTATCTCTGGTATCTGAATGAATAGTTGCTCCACCTGTTGCAATAATATCGACAGCAAACTGTTGGCCTGTCTTCCTATCAGTTACAAAAACCAGGCTATGCTGTGCTGGTGGTTCTCCCCTAAAAAGTGGTGCCGGTGTCGTGAAAAGAAGTGTTGCGTGCTCGGTCTCAACTGTGGTGCCGAATGCTGCTGCGCGAAAATCTGGGTAATGTCTTTGCAGCTCGGGGACACCAAACCTGCGACTCTCATCGCCTCTTCCCGACCATGTGCGCGTGTCTCGTACTGCTAATTCCATAGTTTGTCAAAAAAAAACAGCCTTGCGGCTGTTGGTTTAGGCAAAGTGCCCAAAAAGGCACTTTGTAAGTGTTGTTGTAATTGTTGTAGTAAGATGAGCATCATTGCCCATAAAAAAACCAGAAGTTGGTGCAATCCTTTGCGACCCTTCTGGGATTTAATTGTAAGAAATTTCTTACAAAAAGTCAAGAAATTGTCAGGTAGTTGCAGGGAATAATATTATAGGATATAATAGGATTATGGCCTTCCATGAAGGAGAAGCAAACTCTGGTATTCCACTTGATGCGTGGTTAGCACGGTACAGTCAAGGTCTCCAAAGAAATCTTCCTCGCGTCGCTCGTTCAATTTCAGGTAAAGATCCACTCCATTTAGATCCCTCTACACTCGATATATCAGAGCTAAGTGCCTGTCATGCCACAAGAAGCGTAGAAAAAACATATGGTGCTCCTGAAGGATATCAGGTTTGCTATGATGGACACCTCATCATATTTGACGTGGGAGATGGACATTATATGCAGATGCGTAACCATGTCTTTTTTTACAGAGAAATGCCTTCAGGTGAAATAGACGTATTGGATTTTTTCGCTGCACAGGCTTTTGTTCCCGATAAGCCTCCTTTTGTGAAAGGAGCTGCTATTCAACAGATGAGAGAGTTAGCTGCAGCCCAAAATGCTTCACACCTTATTACTGATGTGGGAGAAGGTCTTATTGCTCTTCGTGGTCCTGCAGCTGAAATACTGAGAGTATTTGGTCTTGATCATGTAACTTACAAGGGATTTTGGGCTAAATATGGGCAAAACGGGATAATAGATCAACGAAAAATTCCAAATATGTTTACGGGGTTGTCTGATCAGCAAAACGACCAGAATAGATAGAGCTTCCTTCCATTCTCTGAAAGACTAATTGGCAAATCCTCTCCCCTGCATGAAGTTCTAAGGCATTTGGACCAAGATTGGTAATCTCTAAGACTTGATGGTTGTTAATACCAGGTTGAATAAGGCCTGCTGAGATGTGTATTAAGAGACCAAGTCGAGCAAATCTACTTCGTCCTTCTATCCACGCTGCGATATTACCTGGGAGCGTAATACGTTCGACAGTAACACCAAGAATGGTCTCTTGAGGATAGATAATAAATTTATCAGCGACAACTTCTTCTGTGTGATTTTTGTAATCAGTGTCTTCAACTACTGGGATGAATTGTTTGGCTTTTTTGAAGACTCTGAATGTATTACCAAGGCGCAAATCAACGGATGCTTCTCGAATTTGGGAAGGATCAATTTGTGGAGCAATTTTAATACTGCCTTTTTCGAGTTCTTGCTTGATAGCGTCTTTGGAGAGCAACATAACTAGTGCTTATTATATCGTTTTACAAGCTAAAAAGGAAGAGGAAAATTATAATGCTGCACCGTATGTATGTTGATCTGTTCTTCTTCGCGTTGTGACATCTCTTTCATGAATGTGTGCAGGAACATGATCTGCAGAATCGGCAAACCGTAATGATATTGGTATTCCTACACTATGTAATCTTGCAACCTCTGTTGTCACAGCTCCTTTTTTGCGAGAGTTTCCTGTCTCAACTGTAAGATCGGTTACACCAAATGCTTCCAGTCCTGCACCAAAAGCTCCTGCGAGTTGGTCGTATGGTCGCATCTCTTCATAAGGGAATGCAGCGAGAGAAGATGGGACTTCAACTTTCCTTCGACTTTGTCCCGTCATTCTCGCTGTCTCAGCATTTCTTGCAAGATTGCCCGATTTAAGAGAATGTGCAATAGCTCCCTTCCCTTTTGCATCTTGTCCACCCCATACAATAAGTGTGAGGACATCCGCTCTCCCAGGAGCAGTTGCTGCCTGAAGAGCTCCAAGTAATTCGTGAGCGCAGCTATGTCCTTCTGCTTGCCTGCCGTATTTTTCACATGCGCAGAATGAGTCCACTCTTCCAACTGCTTGTGTCGGAAGCTCCTCTAGTTTACTGTTAGTAAGTGAATGGGTAGCAATGAGTGTTGTTCGAGACCCATCTTTTGCTTGGGTTGTATAAAGATAGAGAGTTGTTGGTTCTCCACCCTGGTGAAGATGTACCGAAACGCTTCTCTCGTCTCCAATTCTTGTTCCATTGGATGCTTCAAAGAGAGGGTCAAATTGCAATTGTGCCTCTGTAAATCTTGCTAGTTGGTCAACACTAGGAATAGACGCTTCTATAGTACTTCTTCTCGAGTTTCTTGGTTGGCCTTGAATAAGATGGTCTACCAGCATTCGAGATGCTTCCTGCAAATGGGCGATATTTGTCATACGTGTATAACCACTCACCAGTGGCTCTTCTTCATGCTCGACAAGTCGAACCATCACATGCCCTGGTTGAGGTCTATCAATTGCTTCTGCAAATCTTGCGGCTTCTGGTGACTCGGTATTTCCTAAAATAAAATCAAGTCGTGGTGCGGCAAGAAAATCAATATGTGTCAGTTGTGTATCTTGTGCTGGTCGAACAACTTCAAACCATGCTTCTCGTCCGTCGACAATAACTGATGCATATTGTGAGCCAATAGTATATGGCCCCTCAGCTCCCCTTACATGGTCAATATAGGGAAGATATGAGATGACTGACCCTGTGGTTGTTCGGGAAATTCTATCAACGACTAACTCTGCTGCTTGCTGTTGCCTTGCTAATGCCTCTGCGGATAAATAAGGGTGAGCAATTGGAGCGTCTCCTCTAACCGCTCTATGTTGGTGGCTGAGAAACGCAGCATATCGTGCGTCTCCTCTCTCTCGTGCTAGATTAACAGCCATATAGGTAGCCTTTCTTTAGAAAATTCCCATAAAAAAAAGCAGCTGATGCTGCTTTTGCGGTCGATGAAGGGTCTGTAATGACCTTCATTGTTGTGAAGCAAAGATGGGAAATATTCCGTGTGTGTTGATTTGTTTTACATTTTAAGGCAAGGCAAGCCATAAAAAAACCAGAAGTTGTGCTCAGAGCACATGTCCTCCTGGAATTATATTCTAGACTAGCACCAGTGGGCCTGTCAAGTAGAAATTGTCAGAATTCTGTCAGAGAATCGCACAATAACTAAATACTATATTACTACTAAAATTAATTGAACAATTGAGAAAGAATCTTTTTTCCTGTATAATCAGGATATGGCAGGACGAATTATAGGACTAGTGGGCCCAATTGCGAGTGGGAAGACTGCAGCAGCAAAAGCATTAATAGGTGCAGGGTTTGAGAGATTTAGTCTTTCTGGCTTTGTTCAAAGAGCTGCTGGAACACTTCCAACAGATGAACATGGGGTAAGACAAGGGATTGATTTGATTAATGTACAAGGACGTGCTCGTAGATATCTTCCTCTTACTTCCGAAGAATATGGGAGGATGAGAAGAGTTGAAGATTATACTGCAGCAGGGCTTTCTTTTAGACGAGAATATAATCCAGCTTATTTTGCAAAGGCAGTTACCCAGCAAATTCGAAGACGTTGGGAAGATGGGAGACTTTCTCGGGATGCAGATATTGTTATTGAAGGTATTCGAACACCAGAGGAAATAATGTATTTGCAGGAAGCTCTTGGCATGTATGCTATTGGGGTCACGACAGGAACACGCGATGATATGACAGCAGGTCAAGCTGAAAGATGGGAGAGAGTTCTCAGACGGGAACGTGAAGAGCATAGACAAGGAGAACCAGAAACTCCGGAGCAATTTGTAGAAATAGATAATTATGAATTAGGAGAAGGATTCCATATATGGGATGCATTACAATTGTGTGCTCAGGAAGGAAGTCTTATTGTGAATGCGGGTAAGCCAGTTCAGTATACTCGTAGAGAAGTCTTAGCTATTGCACGAGGCCTTAGTAATATAGAAGGTCAGACTCGATCAGCAGAGCGTGCTGCATACTAATCCCCTTGTCTTCTTTCAATGGTTATGGTACAACTTTTCCAATGAAGCCTCTTGTTGTCTTAGTTGCTGGTGGGTCTTGTTCGGGTAAATCTGAATTTGGCAAATGGTATCGCAACTCTCTTCTCATCGACTTGGATTCTTTTTATCTTCCCCTTTCCAATCTTCCTCATGGGAAAGATGGTGGTTATAACTTTGATACTCCTGATGCGATTGGTATTGAAGAATGTGCGAAAGCAATTAAAGAGTTGCTCAGAAAAGGTGTTACTGAAATTCCTAAATATAGTTTTATCCAAAATGACAGGATAGGTACCCAGACAATCCGGCTTAAAAGAACAACAAAATTTATTGTTGTTGAAGGCATGTATACGCTCTACTCTCCCCTGTTGGATTTAGGAGATATAAAAATCTTTTTGGATACACCTGCAGAAATTCGTGTTGCCAGAAGAATGCTTCGAGACGTCAAAAGGAAAAATCGTACCAAGCAAGAAATTCTTTCAAATTTTGTCTTGGCTGAAGAAGGTTATCAAAAATATGTTGAGCCAACAAAGAAAAAAGCAGACCTTATTATCCCAATGAGCATGAATCCTATTAAGCTGTAGGTGCTTTATTCAGCCACCAATCAATAATGGTATTGAAGTAGTCATAAATTTGTAGTGTCCCCTCGTCTGAAATGGTGCAATTTGCTTCATGAATATCGTGCTTATCCCCTGTTCCAATAAGTGCAAAAAGTGAAGGAATAGCCTTTGAGATAAAGCAAAAATCTTCACATCCAAAAGAAAAAAGTGAAGGATCTGACTTAATATGCCAATCTTGTTTGGTTGATAAGTAGGTCGTGATTTCTTGTGTGAGAGGCTTATTATTTTTGACAACAGGATAGCCATCATAATACGTTAGTTGAATTTTTGTATCCGTCAATTTCTCAATTCGTTTTATTTCTTGTACTAAAGATTGTTTAACTATTTTTTGCATACCATCATCCTTCATTCGAATATCACCTTTTAAGATTGCATAATCCGCAACGGTATTTGCCTGAAGTCCACCTTGTGCAACGCCGATATTGATACGAATTTTTACGCCATATTTTTTCTGTAAAGACTTCACAAATAAAATGATGTGTGCTGCTCCCTCAAGCGCATCTTTTCCTTCAGGGGTATTCTTTACATGCACCATTTTTCCCGTTACAACTATTTCCATATAATCTCCTCTTGCCATAATTGGACCTGGAACAAGGGCTATCTCTCCAAGTGGCATAATTGGCCTTACATGGGTTGCAAAAGCATACTTTATTGATGGAACGAGCTTCGCCTGCTCGGTAAGAAATGCTTTGGCCCCTGAAGGATAATTTTCTTCAGAAGGTTGGAAAAGAAAATAGATGGATTTTTTAGAAGAAGCAATTTTATCTTTATTTTTTAGTAAAGCGCCCATGAGGGCAGAAGTATGTGATGAATGTCCACAAATATGTGCAACTCTGTTATTCACTTTTAATCCATCAATATCACTTCGAAGAAGTATTGCTTCTTTTCCTTTACCGATTTTATACAGAAGGCCTGTTTTGGCATCCCCAAAGCCTTCTCCAACAGGTTCTATTGGCAGAAGTGACCTCAGTATATACTTTGTTGTTTTCTTCTCTTCCCAGCCAATTTCTGCCATTGTATTGAGTTGTTTTTTAAATCCAAGAATTTTTGCTTCCATAGTTATACTTCCTTTGAATGCCAAAGATTGTTAGCTGGATTCAATGGGTAGGATCTCACTGAGCCATCAGGCTGCCCTAAATGAGCATGCATTGTCTGGTAAATTGTATCAAATCCTTGAGAGAGCTCAGGGGCAATTGCTAAATGTGGGACAAAATCAGGCTGTGCATTCATAGCAAAAGGTAATACAGCAAGCCAGGATCTGAGAGGATCTTTTTGATCAAGATGACCAACTCGTCTATCACTTTCTCTTCTTTTTCTTCCTGGATGTGGAAGCTGCATCTCATCAAGTGCAGTAAAAAACGAGAGTGCCTGTTCGTGATGATCTGAATGATCGGGGAAAAAGCCGTTGGCTAAATTCAGAGACCAAACATATTGCCAGGTTGGGACTCCTGATAAGTGGGTGTAACCTAAGTCTCCGATCAATTGGGATACTTCTGCAACTGTATGTTTGAAAAATCCTCGAAATCCATTCTCTGATGTTTGGCCTGGGAAAGGAATGGATTTTCCACGAAGTCCTCTATTTGCAACTTGCCACCACATGGTATACCACTCATTGAGTGCACTAGGTGTTGGATTATTAAAGGGAATAAATGCAAAAGGATCATCAATAAATCTTGCGAGTCTTTCTGCAGGTACCCAGAGAGCTTCGCCTTTCATACCAAGGCGCGAATCAAGTCTTTTTGTGGGGTCTGATGAGACAATAGAAAATTCGACAGACTTATGAGGTGGAACATCTCTTTCTCCAGAATAATACCAATTTGTCCCGCCAAGAAAGCGAGATCTGTATGGGATATTTTCCTCAGCTACACCACCAATAGTTTGTAAATAATGAGGAGATGTCGCCTCAAGTGTCCCATCAAATTCCCTGTCTCGGAGCTTTAAATGGACAATAGGAGTTCCATCTGCATGATGAATGGTGAGTCCAATATTATCTAAATCTCTTGCATATCTGACGCCATATTCCTGTCCATCTCTATCTTGAATATGTCCTTCTCTCACCATTTCATAGCCCTCTGTGTGAGCATTCACAATTGGTCGGTATTCAGGCTCAAGTTGTTCGGTCTCTGGGCGAAATCTTTCCAGAAAACCCGTACATGACACAGCTTTCAATAATTGTCCATCAGTAATTCTGTGGAGAGGTGACGCTTCTAGGAGCTGTCTTTCTTGTCTTGGAATTTGTGGTTCAACGTATCGATCTTGCATATAAAAAAACCTCTTTCCAATGGAAAGAGGATACAAGATCAATTACTTGCGTAATGCCGTATCATTCCTTCAATTGGAACTGGGAGCACCGTTGTAATTCGGTTGCTGGAAAGACTTTCACCAGGTGGTCCTTCACTCTTGATACAACTTTATTTAACCATGAAAGAAGGTAAAAAACAATACCTCTTTTTACCTTGAATGGTAGTAGTAACTCGAGAAGCAAACAATCTTCTTTTTCTTTCTATCTTTGTGAATACTCTGGTACTTCTTTATACTGGTCGTTTTCATATATACCTCGGGCATGGGGATCTGGATCAAATTTAGTTGTTCGTGATCTTCGTGCACGAGCAGCATCAGCAAGTACCCTCTCTGCAACATACAAGGCGTATACTGCGATATCTTGTCTTTCACCACGTAGCGTATCAATGAGAGGTTGTGCACTCAGCGGAGGAGTTCCTACATCAGATCTTCGAGGTTCCCTCTCATATCTTTGATTGGATACTCCCCTTCTTGTCGTAACAGTTATATCCAAAGTTAGGGGTAGATGGTGTTGGTCAAATGTGGTTGTTGCCCTTATGCTATTTCCTGTCGGAAGTTCTTGCACGAGTATGCTATTTGTTGTATCGCTTGGTTCTTCAGTAATACTATATCTTCTTCCTCGAAAAGTTGCAGTGAGAGTAACTGGTTCGCCAAGGAGTCTTTGTGTTGCACTTACTGCTAGTGGATGAATACGTGGTGGTATCTGTGGATCGTAGATATCAAGTCTTTTTGCCATATCGATTTGCAGGAAGGAAAAAATAACTAACAAGGTTATAGCATGTCTGCAGTTATCTCTCCATTGTCTTCAATCGTTATTTTCATTATGCCTCCTGTTGAAATGTATGGCTT
>PRDT01000047.1 GCA_003173995.1 Candidatus Levyibacteriota bacterium
ATCTGTACAACATATGTTTTACTTCCACTATCAAGATTTATTTTTTGAGAGCTCATAAATTGTCCATCTGCTGTTCCTGAAAAATTTAGATCGGAATACCAGACGGGATGTCCATCTGTACTATCAAAGAGTCTTATCTGCACATTTTCATTTGCTGAAGGAACATGCACTGTTGCCTCAAAGGTAATTTGTTTGATATTGGGGTAACTACTACTATCTATAAACGCTTGAAGGCCGGGAACTGTCGTCCAATCAGTAGTCGTAGCTTGCCCTGTCCCAAAGGGAATAAAATATTCCTTGACTGTCGGTTGGACAACAGACGCAGGTCGAGAGGACGGAAGTGGAAGAGGTGTCGGTGTATTTGTAGGAATAGTTAAAAGAGCACTTTCAGAGCTGATAGGTATTTGTACTGGTGGTTGTGAATTAGCAATAGGTTGATTTTGTTGATGGGTAAATATATGGAAAAGATAGATATCCAGCACAGTAATATTCATTCCGATAAATAGCTCGATGATAAAAAACAAAACTTTCCACCATGGAGTAGATGGTTGATGCATATCTCTAGCGTATCGAAGAGAATCACAGGAGTCAAGAAAATTTATAGATGTTCGATAGAGAAGACGGTAATATTTCGACCATTTCTTTTGCCTCTTTTTGCAGCTCGATGGGAAAAAAGAAGAGGGTTAGGTAAAAGTCCCTCATAAAATGTATCAAAAAGAGGATGAGTATTTGGATCATACCACTCAATATTTTCTGGCTTAATGCCCATTTCTATCATGCGATCAATTGCAGTTTGGCCCACATTGACATGGACAAATGATGCCATTTCTCCATTCAAATCGTCAATTTCATCACAAGGTTGAGAGATATTTCCTCCCCAAAGCTCTGGATCAAGCATGGTCTTTGCGTCATTAGTCTTAAATGCTAACCCTTGTGCACTAATACTTGGTCCAATACTGACAGAAAATGTTGTGAGATCACATCCATGTGCTTGCATTTGTTCTAGACCTTTTCGAATAAGATCATTATTAATATGTGTCCATCCACTATGGAAGAAGAGAAAATATATTCCATCTGGACCTTGTCCAAGACCCATGCCACCAAGACAATCTGCTATTTTAACCATGCAAATGAGATTATCAAAATCCTCAATTTTTCCCCATAAGAAATTTTTGTCTGTCTGAATAATATCGTTTTTTAACGTGTTCGCTTTTATCCATTGAGGAGTAAGACGAATTGCTTCATGTTGAGTTCCATAAATAAAAACTGTAGGAGGAAGATGATTTGTGTCAGAAATTATATCTGCTTGTTTGAAAAAATTACGTGTATTTGTATCACCCTCCCCAGGATAGAGATCATAATTTGTTCCCATATTAAAAAGAGGAAGACCGTGACTAAATGCTGCCTTAATTTTTCTATTTTTTACCAGTTCTTGTTTTTCAATAAAAGCAAACCTTCCAATATTACTCGCCTGTTGGTGTCTAAGAATTGTAGATGGAACAAAATATTTTGAGGACATACAGACTAGTAGTATAACAAAATTCCTTTCAGTATTCTTATATCATCTTTGTCTATTTTTAAGACGTTTACGCGATAGTACTTTTAGGACAAGGAGGTGATTCTATGGCACGAAAGAAAATAAATTCAACCGCTATGAAAGGGAAAAAGGGTGGTGTTGCAATGCAACAACATCATGAAGGTCTTACCCCAATGATTGGCGTAGGGGCAGCAGTAGGTGCTGTCATTGGAGGGGCAGTTGGGGCAGCGGCAGCAGCAGCTTTGTCAAATGAGGACACAAGGAAAAAAGTTGGGGATGCTGTGAATACATTACAAAAGCAAGCTGCTGATAGATTTGAACAGATGGCAAAAAATGTACGGGAAAAAAGTTCAAAAACTGATAATGCAGTGATGGATGCAAAAAGGAAAGCAGATTAATGTCAAATTTGCTATAATTTAAGCATGGAGCTTCTTGTAAGGTGGCTTATTACAACGGTATCTATTTTCGTTGTAGCATATCTTTTACCAGGAGTTATGGTAAAAGATTTTGTAACCGCTTTGGTTGTGGCACTGGTACTCGGGTTATTGAATACTTTTCTCAAGCCATTGCTTCTTTTATTGACATTACCAATTAATTTTCTGACATTGGGGCTTTTTACTTTTGTTATTAATGCAGTTATTATTTTACTCGTCTCAGCTTTTGTAAAAGGATTTAGAGTAGACGGATTCTTGTGGGCGCTCCTTTTTAGTATTCTTCTTTCTTTTGTCAGTTCGCTTCTGTATAAATTCACTTCATAAGGTTATGAAAAAACAATCGTCATTTGCTGTTTTGCAATATCGTGATTTACGTCTCTTTCTCATTGGACTTCTCATTTCATCTGTTGGTACGCAAATGCAAATTGTTGCCATTAGCTGGCATCTGTATCAATTAACCCATTCAGCGGTGAGTCTTGGACTTATGGGTGTCTTTGCATTTATACCATATATACTATTTGGGCTTTTTAGTGGGGTTGTTGCTGACACATTTCATAGGAAAAAAATATTGCTTCTGGCTCAATTTCTTTTAACACTCTCGTGTGCATGTCTATGGATATTGACTATTACTCATCTTATCCAGCCAATTTTTATTTATCTTATTTTATTCTTCAATGCATCCGTTATGAGTTTTGACACGCCAACTCGATCTGCAGTTGTTCCATCAATGGTGCCTAAGGAAGAATTAAAAGGAGCAGTAAATCTGCTTTTACTTGTCAGACAAACATCTCTTGTCCTTGGGCCTATGATAGTTGGATTCTTGATTGCTTTGTATGGTCCTGAAAGTGCGTATTTCTTGAATGGGTTATCATATATTTTATTTTTCTTCATGATTTTATTTGTCCGGATTTCACATACACCACTTGATACAAAAGGATTTGTTGATCTAAAAGCCGTGAAAGAAGGAATTCTTTTCTTGAAAAACACCTCACTTATCTCATCAACAATGCTTTTAGACTTTTTTGTATCTTTCTTTGGATCAGCGACTGTTCTTCTTCCTGTATTTGCAAAAGAATTGTTACATATTAATGTACAGCAATTAGGTATTTTATATGCAGCACCTGCTGTGGGTTCTATTTTGACAGGAATTATTGTTTCGTCTCTGAAAAAAATGCACAGACCTGGACTCATATTACTTGTTGCAATGATATTCTTTGGACTGGCAACAGTTGGCTTTGGCATTTCTCGCTGGTTTGGTCTGTCTTTGGTATTTCTTGCTATTATTGGTGCAAGCGATACGTTAAGTACTATGATCAGAAATGTCCTTCGTCAAAGTCTTACTCCAGATGAGATGAGAGGAAGAATGGGATCAATTGTGATGATCTTTTTTACGGGTGGACCTTTCTTAGGAGACGCAGAAGCAGGTATAGCTGCAGGTTTTATCGGTCCTGTTTGGTCAGTTATTACTGGAGGAATTGCGGCAACACTGACGACAATCTGGGTATGGAAAAAATTCCCTCAACTTGCTCGTTACAAAGAAAACTAGTCTTTGTTTTCTTTTCATTCTGCAGTATACTCATCTTGATATGTCGACGATTGTTGGAGTATTCGCGCATCCTGATGACGAGACCTTCGGTCCAGGAGGAACTTTGGCTAAATTTGCGAAGGATAATGATGTCTATATTATTTGTGCAACAAATGGAGAATATGCAACAGGAAAATTAGATAAAAAGTTAGGAGAAGAGAGGCGTTTAGAACTCAAAAAATCTGCAAAAGACTTGGGTGTAAAAAAAGTTTTTTTCTTAGGATTTCAAGATGGATCGCTTTCAAATAATCTCTACCATAAAGTTGCAGAAAAAGTAAAAAAGATTTTAGTCCAACTAAAGCCAGACATACTCATTACATTTGAACCTCACGGAGTGTCCGGTCATATTGATCATATCTTTATGTCCATGGTAACAAGCTTTGTTTTTCCACAGATAAAGTCTGCAAAAAAAATTATGCAATATTGTATGCGGTATGAAAGAAGTGAACTCATGAGAGAAAAATATTTTATTCATTTCCCGCCCGGCTATCATGATGAAGAGATAGATGAGGTTATTGATGTGAGTGATGTCTGGGAGACGAAAGTACAGGCAATGCATAGACATCAGTCTCAGATACAAGATGTGAATCGTATTTTAACTCAGACTAAAAATTTCCCCAAAGAGGAAAATTTTCTTATTATAGAAAAGCCTCAGAAATAGATACCACAAGATAGCTCTTTGTTAGGAATGGTATAATACGTCCGATGCGCCGATTGCTTATTTTGCTGTTAATTTTACTCATAGGAGGAGGGTGGTATTTCTGGACAAAGAATACTACGAGTCCAACTATCAGAATACTTTCTCAGAAGCCGGGTATACCTACTCCCTCCCCAATAAAACATGTCGAAAAAAGTATATTTGTACCATACTGGACGCTGGATGGACAAAAAATTCCAGAAGAATATAAGCAAGTTGTCTATTTTGGCATAACAGTTAATGAAAAGGGAGTAGATACAAGCGATATTGGTTACAAAAATGTGGCTAAATTTTCTAAAAGCGTTGACTCTTCTCAAAAGACACTTCTTACGGTTAGGATGCTGGATCGGGATACCAATGAAAAAATTTTACAAAGTCCAGAATTACAAAAGCATGTTATACAAGACGCCCTGACTGTTGCAACACAACAACATTTTGATGGAGTTGTCTTGGACCTTGAGCAAAATGCGATCGCCTTTGACTCTGTAGTAAAAGGCATTACTCAATTTTCGACATCATTTGCAAAAGCAGCGAAAGCATACAATTTATCTTTTTATCAGGCTATCTATGGAGACGCTTTTTATCGTCTGCGACCATATGATGTTAGCTCAATTAGCAAGGCGACAGATGGAATTTTTATCATGGCATATGATTTGCACAAAGCAGGCGCTGACGCAGGACCAAATTTTCCTTTGCAAAGTACTGACGAGTATACATTTGGCATGATGCTTACGGATTTTCTCAAAAAAGTTCCTGCTGAGAAATTATCCGTTATTTTGGGTATGTATGGATATAGTTGGCCTGTAGATAGTAAAGGTCAGACACTTGCGACAGCTGATGCGCTGAGCTGGCGTGAAATACAGCAACATATTTATCCAACGTGTGCATATATAAATTGCTCGGTACAGGAGTCTTCAAAGACCGCAACAAAAGTTACCTATTCTGACAATGGGAAAAATTATATTTTGTTTTTTGATAACCCCACTATGTTGCAGAAAAAAGAAGATCTTCTTAAAGAAAAACGCATTTCACATATCAGTTACTGGGCATATTCCTACTTTTAGAAATAGAAGGGGGCGAGTATGGAAAAGCGTTTGATAACGCAAAGATGCCCCCTTCGGGACGATAAGAAAAGTAGGCCAATATACAGCGTGTCTTGTGATTCCATACGCTCACGATAATTCTATCTCAATAGTCAATCCTGTTTACAGTCTTTTTCTCAGCTATTTGAGAAATATTGTCTGGGATAGAACCCAAAGGGGAAGGAGCGGGTGGGGCTCCTTTTTGCTTATGATCTAGCTCATTGCAACTTTGGTCGCTTTGAGCTGCGCCGCAAGTCTTTGTAGCGCCTCCCTACTAGGGTTGGTGGTTCTGGTAACCGCTGCTAATGCTTCCCTGAGGGGGCGAGCACTTTTTCCTTTTGGCATTCTGCTCAAAAGGTCTTTCGCTGCAGTCACAAGGGCCACCTGTCTGATCCGTTGGGAAGTTTTCATGTTTTCTCCTTTGTTTGGTGTTACAACACAACTGGCGTTTACTGGTCCGTTTACCACCTCTTCTAGCTTTCGCTTAAGGCCAGCAAAGCCGGACAAAGAACAATAGATTATTCTCTCTCCGGCTTTGGGCCTGGGTGGTTGCTTTTCTTATATGTAAACGTGCACGATAAACACACATCAGCTGTTTGATGGGATTATCTCCTATAGTATACAAAAATGAGGCTAAATAGTCAATGATTATTGTTAAAAGAAAGAGGGGGCTGGGATGGAAAAGCGAATGATTACGCGAAAAAGCCCCCTCAGGACTACTAAGAAAAGCTATGGATATTGCTTTACAGTCTGTTTGATGCCAGATTGATCAGTAATTTCAAATGCTTGTTGAGAGCATGTTACGGTCTTGGGTAAACCCCAAAAAGGGAAGGAAGCGGGCGCTGCTTCCCTGGGTTTTAGTGGGTAGTGCCTCCCTTCTCTAGTTCGGCGACTGCCTGCTCGATGCGATCAAGCATCCCATCACTCGGAAGGATCTGTCCCTGTTGAACCGCTCTGAGATAACTCTCTGAGACCCGTGGGAGATTGATATCCCAAAGGTTTTTGCCGAGTAGACGGCAGCGAGCCACCAGTTCTGTCACCCTTATTTCTTTGTCTTGGGCCACTTCATCCTCCTTTGGTTTGGTGTTAAACGACACAACTGGCATTTGCATTATCCTATTAGCGCCCATGCTCCTCTTGCGAGGTCGTGTACTTCTACACACGGAATGCAAAGCCGGACAAGAAACATATACTATTTCCTCTCCGGCTTTGATCCCTAGGCGCGTTGCTTTTCTTTATTAAAGAACAATTTCTTCTACACGCTTATGTATAGGGAAATCTATACCTATAGTATACGACAATTAGGTATTATAATCAAACAAGCTCCGTCTTATAGAATCTCAAAATTGCTATTTTATTATCTGCATGGTAGAGTACTGAGACTGTTATGACAAGAGAACTACTCCACGGGGCTGTGCATCACCTTGGTCGACTCCATCACCTTGAAAAAGGATTGGAAATAGGCATGACTTTTCCTGCAGCATTTTCCTATATAACTGAAGGAATGGGAGAAGTGAGGGTTACCCACGACGAAAGAGCGTATCAGGCAATACTAGATAAGCCTGTTGTTTTGGTTGCCAATCATCCGGCTGCGGCACCTTTAGTAGTACTTCCTGCACTTGAACATAGAGTGCGTGATGATGTGCACATCATGGCAGATGCAACACTGATTGATTATTTTGGTCCATTATCTCAGAAACGCTTGGTACCTACCTATAAGCGCGGTCCTGGACTACGAAGAGTGGTATCTCCTGGCACTATTTTAAAGGCAATTGACAGGAGAGCTCTCAAGCCAGAGGAAGAACGACAAAGAAATAGACAATCTATTGAAAGAGGAATCAATATAGTTGAGCAAGGAGGATTATTCGTTATTTTCCCTACAGGAGGAGATGGAATAGCTTGGAAGACAGGAATAGGGAAGATAATTAAAGAATTAGTAAAAAGAGGAGTAGATTTCCATTTAGTTGCAGCGTATGTTTCAGATACAAGACAACTTGATAATGCGCGCCTTATAGCGCCGCGATTATCTCGCCGGGTCCTTGGGACATTTCAACCAACTATACACTTCTCATCAGTGCTCCACGAATCTTTGCAAGCACAGAGTAAAGAGTTGAAAGATATGTCTGCTCATGAAATTGCAAAGAGGCTACAACGGATATATGAACAACAAAGTCCTCTGTCTACACTAGAACCCCTTTTTCGATAAGGAGAATAATTTATTGCGAGGTTCATACCAAATCTCTTTAGAGACAAGCCCTTTTTCAGTAAGTTCGAGATATTGCCCAACACCATGTCTTACAATGCCAGAATTGGCAAATTGATGTTTTATATCCAATTCTGGTGAGTGGGTATGTCCAAAAATAAAAATATCATTTCTTTTGGCTTCTTTTTTAATAGCGCGTTTTAGCTCAGCATTAAATATTCGATAGGTCATTTGAAGAGGCCACTTGAAAATGGTTCGAATAAAAAAAGATTCAAGATACATATATGTATAAACAAGCCAAGCAAAGGAGGTTGGATTGGCTTCAAGGTTAACAGGGACATATCTTTGAAAAGTTAAATTGTATTGGTGGCCATGTTGCACAATATATCTTTTCCCTCCTTCATGAAAGACATATCGATCATTAACTATTTTAATGTGAGGGAAATATCGTTGCATATTTTTTGCCTGCTCATCGTGATTACCAACCACATAAATTGTTTCTTTCGTACCAAGGAGTTGTAGTAATGCTTTCCAGTCTGTCTTTAAGAATTCATCTAGAGTCATGGTAAAGCCTTCCCAAAAATCACCATTTATAATAATGCGATCTGCACTGAGAATAAGTTTTTTCAAAAATTGAAATTTCTTTTCGTCAAATGTTTTGGTGAGATGACTGTCAGAAAAAATAATTGTCTTCATAGCCTCCATTATAGCAATTCTCATAATTAGCTGTTACAATTTCTTCAATGATTTCTGTAGTCATCCCTGCCTTTAACGAAGAAGAGAATATAAGTAATGCTCTTGAAGGACTGGTGCGTCAGCAGACAAAATATCCATTTGAGGTGCTTGTCATTGATAATGCCTCCACAGACAAAACAGCACAAGTTGCCAAATCCTTCTCTGATAAATTAAGACTTCGCGTTATTCATGAATCCACCAAGGGTCGTGGTGCTGCAAGAGCAAGAGGATTTGCTGAAGCAAAGGGAGATATTATTTTTTCAACAGATGCAGATTGCGTTGTACCTCCAAATTGGATAGAGAAGACAATGCAAGTTTTTAGTAAACGTCACAATATTATTGCAGTGACAGGGGCGCCTTATTTGAATGATTGTAATCTTTTAACAAATACCTCTTTTAATTTATTTTTTGCACCGGGTATGTATGGTTGGCGTGCTACAACAGGTCATTGGCTTATTTGTGGATTTAATTTTGCTGTAAAAAAAGAAGCATATCAGAAGTCAGGTGGATTTGACGCACAACTGAATGCAGGAGAGGATGTCGATGTGAGTTTTAAATTGGCAAAAGTAGGAAAAATTGCATGGGCAGCACCAAAGGTATGGTTTTCGGGACGAAGATTCCAGAAAGGCTTTATTCGAGGGGTATTGCCTTATGCATTTTTAATGGGGAGTTACAAACTTGCACGAAATAGAGCAAATGTACAGTTAAGTGACATCCGCAATTAATTATTTACTCCATCTGGCATAAATTCCTGTTGAAAGAAGTCTTTTTGATATTGACTCCTGAAGACATAATTCTCCGACTTCAACTGTGCCATTCTTTAACAGGTCTCCCATCACATTTCCAAGCATAAGTGCAGAGGATGAAATAGCATATGCATTTACTATAATGAAAACCGGATTGGGAGACAGGAGTTTGACTACATTACCAAAGAGCTTAGGGAAGTCTTCACTAAATTTCCAAATTTGTCCTGTCGGGCCATGTCCATAGACAGGTGGGTCCATAATAATGGCGTCATAGCTACTGCCTCGTCTTATTTCTCTTTCAACAAATTTAACAGCATCATCAAGTATCCATCGAATAGGCTTGTCATCTAATTTTGACGCAGCCTGATTTTCGCGTGCCCAGGCAATAGTTGGCTTTGATGCATCAACGTGAGTTACTTTTGCGCCTGCTTCAGCTGCGGCTACTGTTGCGATTCCTGTATATCCAAAAAGATTCAACACACTGATTGGTCTTTGTATTTTTTTTATTTTTTCTTGCATAAATTCCCACTGCAGACTTTGCTCTGGGAAAATGCCAGTATGCTTAAAAGAAGTAAGTCTGGTCCAAAAAGAAAGATGTCCCCAATGCATCAGCCATTTCTCTGGAAGGTGTCTTTTAAATTGCCATTTCCCTTTATCTGCTGAAATTCTTTGAAAAGTAACATCTGCTTCTTGCCAGTCAGTAGCTGGAAGAGAAGGCTTCCAAATCGCTTGTGGATCAGGCCTTACTGTTTGGTACGGTCCAAATCTTTCGTATCGCATCCCATTACCACTAT
>PRDT01000020.1 GCA_003173995.1 Candidatus Levyibacteriota bacterium
CATTCACTCCAGTTTCTTCTTTTACTTCTCGTAATGCCGTATCTTCTTTACTTTCTCCATCAATTTTATCGCCAATAAATCCCTTTGGGAAAACCCATCCATGATGTCCTGAATGCTGGCTGACAAGAATAACAAGTTTGCCATCGTCCTTTTTAAAGACAACGCCACCAGCTGAAAATTCGCGTTTCATAGAGTATGGGTATTATACCTCAAAGAAAGAAGCCAGAGAAGAGTTAACGACCAGTCATGCCTGTCTCTTGCATTGCCATTTCCAAAACCTGCATGCCTAACAAACCAAGAATAAAAGCAAGCGGGTCGAGTCCTTTTTCCTTAAGCTTTCTCAGAAGCTCATGGTTATTAGCATCAGGTTTCATAATTCCTTCAACAGTCTCTTGAGTTAATTTAATAACATCAGCATTTGTACTATCGGTAAAGACATGCGTTATCAAACTCTCTCGTACTTTAGAGTTTTTCATGGCTTCCATAAATGTCCCATGACCGTGCACTGCCTCATTAACAATATTGGACACTTCTCCTTCGACTCCATCTTGATCAAGTTGTCTCACGAGGGCGATCTCTCCATTATGAAGTCGTGGGACGTTAGCAAGCTCTCCATGTATTGTGCCCAATTCAGCATCATTAAGCTCTATCACGCCTGTTTCTTGCAAATGACTCATGACTTCGTCTCTCAAGAGTGGTCCATATGCTCCATTTGCTTCTGCTGCCAGGGTAAGAGCTTGTAAGTCTTCACGCATCTGCTCTAAGTCCTTTGCCTCTTGTGCTCGACCTTCCTTAGCCGCAGCTCTATCTTCCTGTCTACCTGCTGCATCTGCTCTTATTCCTTCTGCTTTTCCTCCAGGGACATGAGCAAGTACGCCGTCTTTTGCTGCACCAGCTTTCTCTCCAATAGCTCCTAATGCATCTCGAATTCCATCAAGTCTGCCTCTGGTTGTTGCTTCAGCGTATTTTGCTGCCAAAGCATCTCTTTCTCTCACTGCAATTTGCCTTGCAGTCAACTCTTTCTCTTTGCCAGCTTCGGCCTCTGCTGCAGCTGCTTCTTCAGCAGCCTTTTCTTCTGGAGTGAGATTAAAGCCTAAAATGCCTTCCTCGAGTCGCTTAATTTCTGCAGCATTTTTATCAGGCTCTGCTTTTGCAGCATCAAGCTGAGCTCTCCACTCTGCATAAGACATAGATTCTGCTGGTTGGCCTTCTTCTTTTGAAGCTACTTCAACATTAATATGTGATTTAAGATAGTCAGCGGTTAGTTCTGCTCCTTCTTGAAGTTCTGCTCTATTGACGTCTTCAGCTGAAGGTTCTTTTACAGGTGCTGAAGGCTGATCAGAAGCCCCATCAGTAGGAGGAGGTGCTCCATCTGGTGTAGCTGCAGCATCGTCCTTTGGTGACTCTGCTTCAGTAGGGGGAACCGGTACCTTGGCAATTTCATCAAGGACTTCGACACGAGATCTCAAAATATCACTTTGGGCCCTTCTTACTGCTATATCCTCAGTCACAGCAGCTCCAGTGTAGGCGTCTTTTGGATCTGTAACCTCTCCGACTTTAGCTCTATCTAAAAGACTTGGTCTTCCTTCTGCTCCTTGGGCAAGTCCTCGAAGAGGACCTGTGTCGCCAAATAATCCTCGCTCTCGCGCTCTATCAATAACAGTCCGAGAGACCTGTGAAAGGAATCTTTCACCTTTACCTATTTTTTGTTGTTCTGCAAAACCTTCATGTATGCGGGCTCCAGTAGCGGTCCTGGCCTCGGGTCGAGGGGCCTGAGGTGCTTCTATACGGGGTTGTGGTGCAGAGGCTTCCATATTACCTTATCCTACTCCTCTTGTAAGCTTATTACAACTATGTTACTGTTAAAATATATGGCTGATATGGTCGGTGCAGCTGAGCAAATGACAGCTGCATCTCCTGCTGTTGTAAGACAAGGCGCCCCTCGTGCAAATACACCTCCTCCAGGAGCAGAGGGGAGAGTTGGTGCTCGTGGTGGAGGGGGAGGAGCTAATGGAGCCGAAAGACATACGGGGAGAGAGCATGTCCAAAGTCGTCCAGGAGCACATCACGCAACTACTCGAGAAACAGCTCATTCTCGTGATGCTGAGCGTAGACGAAAAGAAGTTCATATTCTTCCAAAAACAAGAGCAGAAATAAGAAGTGTACTAGAAAGAAGAGTCCGTGCAGCCGAACATGCGCAAGCAGAAAACCAGCCAGTAGGACGTGTAGACTTAATGCTTCTCAATCAATGGCGTCAGAGAGAGGAAGATCCAGACTCATTTTTTGCCCGTTTGGAGAACGCTGAAATGGATCAGGCAGATTTGGCGTTGATATGGATGGGTCTTTCTATGACTGAAATTTCCCTCAGATCTGCTACAGGAGAGTTTGGCGCCTCGACTGTCGATGCTTTTGCAGATTTTGATGGTATTTTGGATAGAGATGAGAGAGCCCAAAGACGTGAGATAGGACAGGTAACTGATCTACGAACCTCAATAGAACAAACATTTTATAGAAGTTTTCGCATACCACTTGTTCATCGTTTCCCAGGAAGAATTACTGGCAGAATTTCTATCTCACCAGAATATTATCATCAACGTGGGAGAATGGGACCTGACGATCAAGGGATGCAAGACGGTAATGCCTTTCATAACGCAATTGCAAGAAGAATTCGCTCTTGGCAAAGAGATCACCCCGGTCAGGACTGGAGAGGTGATCCACATGAGGCTCAGGCAATACTCCATAGAGCAACGGAAGATGCATTGCCGGTTGTTTGTGATAGATATGCGCAAGGTCTCTATGATGATCCAGAGGCAGCAAGATTTGTCGATCCTATTGGTCAGCGTATTCAAGAGGCACGGGCTGGGAGAGGTCATGACACTGGAACTACACAAGAAGAAACTACAGCTGCTCTTCGTGATGCTCTTGAAGATAGGACTCGAGAAGAAAGAACTGCTACACAAGAATTAGAGGCAGCAAGAGCAAGAAGAGAGCAATTAAGAGGTCAAATTGGTGGATTGCGAACAGATAGAGATACAGCTCAATTGAACGCTGCCCCTGCAAGGTTGGATGACCTTAGAAATTATCGTCAACTTGCTCAAGAAACGTTGGACAGAATAATGGCAGAGACTCCTCCTGCTGACCTACAAAGAGATGCTGCCACAAGATGGCAAAGTAATCATAAAGATCGTGTTACATCAGCACGAGAAGAAGTGGCTCAAAGACAAAGAGCAATAGATGACGTTCAAAATACATTAGCGCAAGCTATTGCCAGATTTGATGCAGCAGATGCAGAGCTTAGAACATTAAATGGAGCTGCAGACGTAGATGGTAGCATTCTTCATCTTGAAGGTGCTCAAACGGATGCCGTCACTAATAGAAGAAATGCTCAAAGAGCAGTCGATACGGATAGCAGGGCACATGGGGAAAATCGTCATAATGAAGGAGCAACAGAAAATCACGAAGCTGATAGACTTACTCTCTGGCAAAATGTTGCCCAAGCAACAGGTGAAGGAGGACAGATACAGGCAGCTTTTGTTGGGGAGAGAAGTAGTACTCGTCCTCTTGGTTCACAACATTATGGCCGTGGGGAGCTGGGAAATGCTACGGAAGTTGCATATGGAACAGCACCGGCAGAAGGAGCTCGTCCTAGGACAGTTGCAGGTGCAGAAAGATTTAGAGAGCTTATTTTTGGTGAAGCTGCTCTTGCCACAGGTCGTACATATAATGCGGATAGAGCAAGAGAAGCTATTAGCGATGAGACATTGGTACGGGCAATTGTACAAGCAGATGGTGAAGTAGCTGGAAGACCTCTGATTGGTAATACAGGTGCAGCAATAGAAGAGGGAATAATGGTTGGAGAACAAAGGTGTACCACTGTTGGGCAACTATTAAATGCCATGACACAACTTCGAAATTCAGGAACTGAGCCAACAGCAGAAATGGAATTAGCTCTTGTGAGATCTACTGTTGGCGCAATGGGCGAGGAGTCATGGGTTGCTTCTCGTACACAAGATGTGATTTCTCTTCTGACATTCCGAGGTATAAGAGCAGCTGCGACAGGCACATCACGATTGAGTCTGGAAGGTACAGTTGAAAATGCAAGAGGAGTCAGAATTGAAAATGCAGAATATCTTGCAAGGCAAGGAGTCGGAGAAGTTGATGTCAGGCGAGGTCTTACCATGGGTCTTAATCCTACAACCACTGTTAACTACCGACATGCAGATGTAGACGTAGGTACAGGAAGCGGTCCAGGTGCTCCCTTTGAAGCTGGAGATCCACGTGCTCATCCAGTTTTGCATGTAAATCGTCTTACCCTTCGTGTGACAGATGATGATGTAGTAAGAGAAATGTATATTGAGATCAATCAAGGTCTTAGAGTACGACTTCCACGAGAGCTTGATTTTGCAAATATTGATCAACTTCGTCGACAACTTGGACTCGGAGAAGATATTACGGATGGTACAGTGCAATATATTCTCAGACACTTCTATCGCAACCAGGAAGGCATTGATGGAGCAGGTCGTGAAGGAGGAGGAGATGGAGAAGGACAAGAGCCACTTGCTATATATCCAACAACACAAGGGATAAGGCTTCTCATGGGTGCTTCAGCGCTCATACCAGGCGCTCTCCCACCAGAGTATATGCGTCAACTTGGTGATGAAGGTGAAGCTCAGAGATTACTTGTAAGACTTAGTGTAACTCAAACAGAAGCAGGAGAAAGAATAGAACAAATAGCAGAAGGATTAGAGAATTTGTCTGCATTTGAAGCCATTCCTCCATTTGAACGTCTCCTTCTTGAACAAATGGTACCTAGAGATGAAAATAGGGAAGTAAGAGAGGCAATTGAATGGGAAGCAGCACGGGCAATGGCTGTTATAGCAACTATACCAGAGGCACATATTAGGCGAGAAGTCTTAGCTCGCTATATCATGCAAAATCGTTATCCTCGTCTTTTTGCATCTTTGCAATCGGCACCGGCCGCAGATAGAGAAGGACTTCTCAACAGAGCACGAGCTCTCTTGCCACAACTCATGGTTAGACTAGAAGATCCTCTTGGTAGAGCTCCGGGTGCGATTAATAGACTTGCCCAGCCTGTCAATCTTACTAATGCTGCAAATGATGAAAACGTTTTGGTTGCGGATTTGGAAACAGCGTTTGCTGATATAGCAGATTCTGACGAAAGGGCACTACAAGCATTAGAACAATTGGGCATTGATGGGCTTCAAGTACGAAGGGTATTGCCGCGAGCTCGAAGGCCTGAGCAGGAAGCTGCTGTGAGACAGGCAATAGAAGATGAATTCATTCCAGATGCTATAGCTTTTCATAGGAACCCTCAATCTGAAGAAGAATGGGTGGCAGCAAGAGAGGAATTCGATCAGCTACCAGGGCCACAACGAACAGATCTTATTAATAGAATGATTATTGCTCAAGCACTCGGTATACCCCGTGAACGTGTAGGAAATTTCCGTCCAGACTTAATTAGACAAATGCGAAGAGCGATTGACGCAGCTTGGAGAGAACAAGATAGAATTCTCGATGCTGCATTTACACAACCTCCTGCTGAGCAGCGAAATTATGCAACTGCTGAAGCAGACTTTAGAGGTCTGCCTCGTGCTGAGCAACTCGAACGTATAGAGACTCAGCGTGAAGCTATTGCACAACGTCCTCGTCGAGAGCGAGCACTTCGCCGTGAAGTGGAAGAAAGAAGAATCCAAAGACTTCCCGAAGAGGAGAGAAGAAGAATTACAAGAGAGGCCTTAAGAGAAAGAGCAATGATCGCAATTGCTGATGTAGCTGAAAATGGAAGAACTCTTGAAGATTTGGCAACTCTTGAAAGAGATAATCCAGTAAGTCTTGGTGCAATGGTTACTAACCAGCAACTGCTTGAGCGAGTAAATGCGATGAGAGAAGAACCACGAGACCGAACGCTCGAAATAGTTGCGCTACAAGCACTTATTCGAGAAGGACTCATTGATAGAATTGTCCAACAAGGAGCATTGGAGAGATACACCCATCAAATTGCTGGGGTTGCTGCTGGAGATGTAAATGCCTTTAACAATTTGCCACAACGAAGACGTCGACAGGCTCAACAAGATGCTCAAAGAGTATTTGGTAATGAAGAACTTGCAGAGAGAACTGCAATTAGATTGGGTATTGTTGATAGACTTGTTGAAGACGAACTGGTTGAAAGAAGAGCACAAGCAGCTCATCCAACAGACTTTAATACTGTGACTCCTGCTGAGAGGGAGAGATATATAGCAGATGCCCGAACAGAATTTAGGCGACAAGATGCTAATGAAATAAGAGAACAAATGACGGAGAGAAGAGCAGACTTTAATAGACGTGATGCTAATGTAAGACAACAACTTATTCAACAAACACGTCAACGAATTATAGATGAAGGTTTGAGAGAAAGAAGACATCGCTTTGACACGCAGCTTACCTTAGAGCAGCAAAATGATCTTATTGGGCAAATGAGACAACGAGTACTTGGAGAACGAGAACAGCGACAGCGACAGATGAGTGGAAGATATGTTCTCCAGGCTTCAGGAAGAGGAGCAGGCTTTAGAATGCTAAGACAACAAATTCTTTTGCCAGGACGTGGTGGTACAAGAGTAGAGGGACAGCATCCTGATACAGGTATGGCTCAAATACTTGATGCACCACTTGAGGATGAGGAGCAGTCCATCCAACAAGAGGCAATGGCAAATATGGAAGTGGCTTTTGGTAACTGGATGTTATACGACAATACTCCTGAGCAACGAGTAGCAAGACAAGGTATTCTTGGGACAGTATTATCAGCCTT
>PRDT01000013.1 GCA_003173995.1 Candidatus Levyibacteriota bacterium
CAGCTTTGATTTTTATCTTAAATTAGCCTCAATTTTTTTCAAAAAACTGCTTGACCAGGACTGGATTCGAATTGCTAGCCTCAAGTGATATAATTAATCTATGAAAGTAAAAGATAAAAGAATAGATAATTACATTATAAAATTACCCCTGTGGCAACAAAAGATATGTACAGAAATTCGTATGCTAGTACATCTTGCAGAACCGAATATTGAAGAAATTATTAAAAGAACGGATAGACCTTATTTTACATTCCATGGTAATGTATGCGCTCTTCTTGCAGCAAAAGACCATGTAAACGTTTTTGTATATGACCCAATTGCTCCAGACCCTGAAAATATAATTAATCAAGGTCAAGGAAATCTGACTGCCAGAGCAATACAGATTTATGAAGGAGATAAAATAAATGAAAAAGCATTTATAAATCTTATTAAAGCAGTAGTTGCTAATAACAATGCTGGTGGATGGAGAAAATTACAAAAAGGTTGAATTATTTTCCAAAACCTACAATTATTGCTCCAATGACCATAAGAACAGATCCTAGAATAACTGAAAATGTTGCTTTTTCTTTCAAGATGACAACTGCAAGGATAACAGTTAGTGCTAGGCTTAACTTATCAATCGGTGCAACTTGAGAGGCATTACCAACTTGAAGTGCCTTAAAGTAAAATAGCCAAGAAAGACCTGTTACTATGCCAGATAGTATAAGAAATAGTAGAGAGAATCTTGATAATGTGGCAAGCTGGCGAAATGTCCCTTGATACAAGACAATACCAAAAGCAAAAAGTAGAATAACAACTGTTCTAATTGCTGTGGCAAGATTGGAATCTACATCTTTGATCCCTATTTTTGCTAAAATGGCAGTTATCGCGGCAAAAAAAGCAGAAAGGAACGCATAAATAAGCCAATTCATATGCTCAGTATATCATTATTGAATTGTTCATATGATAAAGGTCTTCATGATAAGAAAGTTCCTACATAGTCCAACAGAGCCAGCTTTTTTATGGTATGCCTAGTATACGATGTGGGAACTATTTCAAGTATAAGTAAGATATAGGTTTCTGAAGGTCATTAGTAAGTTCCTCAAGCGTAATTGTTCTTTCTTTACCTAAATACGAGTCAAATATATCACAAGTTCCATCTTCGTTTTCAAAAACTGCTACTGAATGAGCAAATGGATATACAAAATAATTACCCTCTATTTTTAATGCACCTTCACGAATTGCAGTGTTCGTTAAGTCGGTAGGAGTAAATTGGATTGCTGGAAGTTTCACTACGCCCGCTAAATAGATTTTAACAGGAGGTTTACTTGTTGTAAATTCACAAGGAATGTCAAACTTATCCGCTACTAATTTCATTTGGTCATATTCCATACCAACTTTTGCTAAATCGTAATCCTTATAACATGCAGGTACCAATAATTTCAACGTTTTCTCAAAATCAGCATGTGTTGTTTTATATAGCAAGTATGCAAACGATGCTGGGACACAGGTATTTTCATCAGGTTGCGTGAAATTAGTCGCCATAAAACAATTGTACAGACCCCTGATAAGGAAGTAAATTGGTTCTATAAAAAGTTCCTACATAGTCTAAAAAAGCCAGCAAAACTCATCGTTCTTTGTAAAAATGTAGTATACTTCTTGTATGCAGAGAATTGTCCCTAATTTTTGGTTTGATCATAATGCCAAAGAAGCTGCTGACTTCTACACATCGGTATTTAAAGATAGCAAAATCATTTCGGAGTCCTACTATCCCATGACTGCAGAAGAAGGACTTGCTGATTTTCAAAAAGATTTTGCTGGAAAAGTGCTCACTGTAGATTTTGAAATAAGCGGTTATCGCTTTACCGTGATAAATGCAGACACGACATTTAAACCTACTCCAGCAATATCATTCTTTTACACCTGTGATACAAAAGAAGAAATGGATGAATTATGGGAAAAATTATCTGATAATGGCAAAACACTGATGGAGCTTACTAAATACCCGTTTAGTGAGTATTATGGTTGGGTACAAGATAAATTTGGATATTCGTGGCAGCTCATTCTCAATAATCCTAAAGGAGAGAAACGACCCAAAATTATGCCATCTTTGCTTTTTACAAAAGACAAAAATGGTAAGGCTGAAGAAGCGATGAAATTTTATACTTCAGTATTTAAAGACAGTAATATAAGTAAGAATGTCAATCGTTATCCTGCTGGTACCCTTGATCAAGAAGGAATGATAATGTTTGCCGATTTTACACTTCTGGGTGAATGGCTCGCAATTATGGATGGTGGAAATATGCATGATTTTACCTTTACCCCAGCAATTTCACTTATGGTACTTTGCCGCGATCAAGAAGAAATTGATTATTACTGGGGAAAATTATCAGCAAATCCAGAATTTGAGCAATGCGGATGGTTACAAGATAAATATGGTGTTAGTTGGCAAATTACTCCAGAAAACATTGAAGAACTGTTAAAAGCGCCAGGAGCATTTAAACGCATGATGAATATGAAGAAACTTGATATTGCAAAGTTACAAGCAATAAATGAATAAGATTACCCTTGGGGTAAGACAGTGCTATAATGACGAAAGAGTTCTCAACCAATATCCCCAGCTCGCTCACTTTTTTGATTGTATGCTATTATTTTTATAAGTTTAGATAGGATTAGTTGTAAAGTGTTTCTTTATCTCAGGAAGCGTTAATGCCCTATCCCATACTCTTACCTCATCAGCTTGGCCATTAAATCCAAAGACACAAGTCCCACTATACTTTCCAATATACATATCATTTCCATTTGGTAGTCCATATCCAATAGGTAGGTTGGTGGGTGTACCTGCTCCAACTTCCTGTCCATCAACATACAGTCTCACCAGTGATCCATCATACGTTCCTACAACATAATGCCAACTGTTATCCCATACTTCTGTCCCAGAATCAGGGGAAGCGATAAATGTTATACCATCGGAAATATAAAATTGTAATCCGCCTTTATCTCCTGTGTAAAGTGCATAGGAAGCTTGATTGCAACCGTTTGCTCCTTTAGATAAAACATACTGGAAATTGCCAGGTAGAGTAGCATTTTTAACCCATGCTTCAACAGAAACTCTTGCTGGTTCGAGTAGTTGATTATTTACAATTCTTATGCTTCCTCCACTGTTAAAATCAAATGCATTTCCATATTTGCCCTTAATAAGGGTTATATTCTGGTCTTGACCTATCAAATTATTTCCTGATGAATCTTGGGTTGTATTATTAGTATCTTCATTCAAGTGATAGCGGGCAATTAAATCTGAGCTGTCAGCGAATGAGGTATGTGCACATAAAAGCAAAACTATAATAGTCAAGAAGACCGACGATAATTTCTTCACACAACCAATCTAGCAAGCAGTTGTAAGATGCAACTGAGAAGCAAGTAAGATTATAATAAAGAATTAGAAAAGAATATTAATATCAGATGTGTCAAAAAATACGAGAGTTTAGAAGACTAAACGAAAAGTACAATTAATAAGTAGAAAAAGTCCCAGTATTAATGCTAAAATTAATTATATGAGGAAGATTATCACTACAACATTTGTTACCCTTGATGGGGTTATGCAAGGTCCAGGAGGACCAGAAGAAGACACTTCAAATGGATTTACATACGGAGGTTGGCAGCTGGCCTGGGACGAAAAAGATAAAGTGGCAGAGGATATCATGGTAAAAATGATGGATACCTCTTTTGATCTGCTTCTCGGACGACGCACGTATGATATTTGGGCCGGATATTGGCCGCTTCATAAAGATGAGCCTCAATGGGGTAAGCCATTTGATAGAGCAGTAAAATATGTTGTCTCACACCAACCTTTTGAGCTCTCTTGGGACAAGTCTAAGTTAATAACTGGTGATGTGGCAGGAGAGATAAAAAAATTGAAAAATTCAGGCGGTCCAGACCTTTGGGTGTGGGGTAGTGGTAATCTCATCCAAACTCTTCTGAAAGAAAATCTCATAGATAGAATGCATATCTGGATATATCCTATCACCATTGGTACTGGCAAAAAATTATTCGCAGAAGGTACACAACCAGAAAGGTTTAAAGTGATAGACTCACAAATCACCACTACAGGTGTTGTATTTGCGACCTATGAACCTTCTACTTCTCTCACAACAAAATAATTAATATATGACTGTTATTGATGAATATCTTCAAAATATAGAGGCATCCAAAAGACAACATCTGGAACGGATTAGGCAAATTGTAAGAAAGATTATCCCTGATGCCCAAGAGGTAATTTCATATGGTATGCCTACTATGCAATACAAAGGAAAATCTTTTTTAGGCTTTAATGCTCATATTAACCATATTGGTATATATCCATATGGAGGAGAAGAAATAAGTGTTTTTAAAGATAAATTAATAGAACTAGGCTATGGATTTTCTTCTGGAGCTATTCGAGTACCATTTGATAATCCAATCCCAGAAACTTTACTGAAAGAAATTATTGAGCACCGTATTCATAGGATTGAGAAAATTTAAATTTATGAGATAATTCTTATAAGAAGCAATGAATAACACCCCTATTACAATTCAGACAGTAGTAAATGCTCCTATAGAGAAAGTTTGGGAGTATTGGAATAACCCTCAACATATTACTCATTGGGCTTTTGCTTCAGATGATTGGGAAGCCCCAGCAGCGGAGAATGATCTTCGTGTGGGAGGAAAATTTAGTACAACAATGGCTGCAAAGGATAAAAGTGCAAGTTTTGAATTTGGCGGGACATATACAGTGGTTGAAGAACATCATGCTATTTCCTACGATATGGGAGAATCAGGAAGACATGTAGATGTAGCATTTGTTGAAACGCCAGAAGGTATAAAAATTGTCGAAACCTTTGATCCAGAAAATGAAAATTCAATAGAAATGCAAAGAAATGGTTGGCAATCAATTCTAGACAACTTCAAAAAATACGTTGAAGGTAATTAATTTCCTTCTATACCTATCTCATGCAACATTATGCAATTGTCTTCTTTCCTAAAATAGATACAGAGCTTATCCAAACATTTAGAAAAAAATATGACCCTCTTTGGAATGTTATTCCTCCACATATAACTATTGTTTTCCCTTTTTCAGATATTTCGGAGTCAGCAGTTTTAAATCATTTACAAATAATTACCAAAACGATCAAACCATTTCAGATTCGGTTGCATGGATTTATGAAGTCTTTTGATCATTATCTTTTTCTTCTTATACAACAAGGGAAAGAAGAGGTCTATGGTGTACATGACGGGTTATATACTGGACCTCTTGCTTCACATTTACGAAGTGATATTCCTTTTGTTCCTCACATGACTTTGGGGGTCTTCACAAAAGATAATCTTTGGGATGAAAAACTTTACAATACAGCCCTTACTGAAGCACAAGAACTTCATCTTGATATTCAGACAACGTTTCATAGTGTGTCGCTTATCCAAGGAGACGGGGTATTTCCAGCAAAAATAATCAGGACTATAGAATTAGGATCTTAGTCTTTTGTATCCTCTAGTTACGGACTCTTATATATAGTATAAGGTCAAGTAAACCCATCTTGAGTACAAATAGTGCTCGAAAAGGGTAAATTTAGCCAACTTAGCCTCAGCTTATAGTACTTTACTAACTATCGTCTGTAAGGTATAATAGATACCTATGAAG
>PRDT01000054.1 GCA_003173995.1 Candidatus Levyibacteriota bacterium
AGCCTTACCTTTTTCCCTACTTCCCTTCCAACCCAAATTTGCAACAAAGTCTTCATACCCAACAACTTCTGCTTTGATAAATTTCTTGATAAAGTCTGTGTGAATTTCTCCAGCTGCCATTTGGGCAGAGCTATTCTTTTTAACAGTCCATGCTCGGACTTCTTTCTCTCCTGCAGTGAGGAATGAAATTAAACCAAGAGTGAAATATGCTTTTTGAATAAGTCTTTCAAGTCCTGAAGATGGAAAGCCCAAGTCTTTCAAATATTCTTTTTGCTCTTCTTCTGAAAGTGCTGCGAGTTCTGCCTCAATTTTGGCACAAATAACCACAAATTTACTCTCTGGCACCTGAAGTAAATTGGCATAGCGTTCTATCAAGACTTGATTGTTAATGAGTGAATAATCATCTTCTGAGACATTCAGGACTATCAGCTCTTGCTTTGCGGTAAGAAGAGACAATGTCTTCACAAATGCTTCTTCTTCCTCGACGAATTTCATTTCTCTCACCGGTTGGCCGCCATTCAGTCCATCAAGTAGTTTCGCAACTGTCTGCTTCTCAAGCTCACTTCCCTTTTTCATTCGGCCTTCTACTCCCTGAACTGTCTGCAAGTCTGCAAGAATTAATTCGGTACAAATAGTTGCATAGTCATTCTCTGGGTCACTACTTCCTTCCCTGATAATATTTTCATCAATAAATGCACGCACCACATGACAAATCACACTTACTTCTCGGATGTGTGAGAGAAATTTATTTCCAAGACCTGCTCCTTCTGCTGCACCTTTCACAAGTCCCGCAATATCAACAAATTCTACTGTTGCTGGCTTGAGTGGAGGAAGACTTGTCATTTTCTCTTCGTCTTTGGTAATTGCTGCAAGTTGAGCCAAACGCTCATCAGGTACTGGGACAATACCCACATTAGGTTCGATAGTGGCAAAAGGATAATTTGCAGCCAAAGCCTGCTGCTTTTTCAAAAGCGCATTAAAAAGTGTCGACTTCCCGACATTTGGTAATCCAACAATTCCAACAGACAAATTCATGAAAAGATTATAGCAGAAGAAACCTATTTATTAAAAATGATTGCCGTAACCAAGTATCTCCATTGAAAATTTTATGCTAAAGGATACAATGAGGATATGTCCACAGATACCAAACGCAAAAATATCTTTTTTCTTTCTCTTGCTGCATTAGGAGTTGTCTACGGTGATATAGGGACTTCACCACTTTATGCAATTAATGAAATATTTTTTGGACATGGACATGTAGGATTAACAATGCCAGATATTTTGGGAGCAATCAGTTTGGTTGTTTGGACCTTAACGCTCTTAATAGCACTCAAATATGTTTTGCTTGTCCTGCGTGCAGATCATGATGGCAAAGGCGGAGTCTTTGCTTTATATAGTTTATTGCAACAGCTTTCCTTTAAAGGCAAAGCTATATTTACTGCAATGCTTATTATTGCTGCTGGACTGCTATTTGGAGACGGAATTATCACCCCTGCAATTAGTGTCATTTCTTCTACTGAAGGCCTCGCAACAGCTAAGTCCCAACTTGCACCATTAATAGTGCCTCTCTCTATCATTATTCTAACAGTCCTTTTTATTATCCAAAGGAAAGGAACAGCAAAAATTGGCACATTTTTTGCTCCAGCAATTATTGTGTGGTTTGTCTCTATTGCTTCTATTGGTATTTTGATGATAAGAAATAATCCAGAAATTCTTCTTGCACTAAATCCCTATTACGGATTAGCTTTTTTACTTTCTCATTCTTTGCTTTCTGTACTGATTACTCTTGGGTCTGTAATGCTGGTTATTACCGGAGGTGAAGCAATGTATGCAGACATCAGCCATTTTGGAGTCCTACCAATTCGAATCACTTGGTTTACTGTTGTCTATCCTGCACTCGTATTGAACTATTTAGGACAAGGAGCATATTTATTAAGTCGACAAGAAATTCATAATGGAAATATATTCTATAGCACGATTCCTCATGCTTTCTTATATCCAATGATACTTATTGCAACTGTTGCAACAGTTATCGCATCACAAGCATTAATTTCAGGAGCATATTCACTTGCATCTCAAGCAATTTCTCTCAAACTTTTCCCATTTTTGCGTGTTATTCATACATACGCCAATCAAGAAGGACAAATTTACGTTCCATTTATTAACTGGGCATTATACATTGGCTGTGTACTATTAGTCCTTGTCTTTAAATCCAGTAATAATTTGGCATCTGCCTACGGACTTGCTGTGTCAGGAGTCATGCTTATTACCTCATGGTCTATGATCCAGGTAACTTCTCTGCAATGGAAGTGGAATCGAATTTTTGTCTATGGCATTTGTGTTCCACTTATTTTCATAGATACCTTATTTGTTGTTGCAAATTCCTTGAAATTTATTGAAGGCGGTTATATTCCACTTGGTATAGGACTCTTGTTGTATTTCATTATGACAACATGGAAATGGGGCAAAACCCAAACAGCAGCAGCTGTATTTAAATATCCATCCATGACGGTACAACAACTTATTACTCGGGCCAAAAATTCCAAGGCGTTTATTCCAAAGACAGCAATTATTATGTCCCCTGATCCAGTCGTAACACTTACTGAGGAAATCCCAACACTCAATCAACTCCTTACCGAACGCTACGAACTCCTGCCTTCAACAATAATTTTTCTGACTGTAAGACAATTAAGCGTCCCCTATGCTAAGAGTCAGCGATATGAAATCAAAAATTTATACAAAGGAGAAAAAATTGGAGATATTACAACACTTGTTATTAATTTTGGCTTTCGTGAAAATCCCAATGCCAAACATGTCTTACAAGACCTGGCTCACGAAAAAAAGATTAATATTTTTCCCAATCCTGATGATTGGTATATTCACATTATTCATGTACGACCAAGTGATGAACATATCAAAACACTTTGGGGAAAAATAAAATTCCAAGTATTTAAATTTATCAGAAAAAATACTGACAGTGCAGAAGTCTATTTTGGGTTAGGAAGCTTAAAGAATATTTCTGCAGAAATATTTCATGTTTCACTACGATAACTTTGGAAACTGAAGGAAAGACATGAATTATAAAATACACAACAACCCTCATTGAAACGATCCAGGGATACGCATGGAGGATTTACAATGATACCTCACCCATATATTCACAAATACCTATTGCAATTTAAAAAGCCATTCCATACAATCAAATTACTATGTATCAACAGGATACGACACAGACACAACCAACCCAGCCAGCTCCACAGATGCAGCCAATGCCACAACAGGCTCCTGTGCAACAGCATCCACATCATAAAGCGCCATCACTTGATAAAGGTGCCCTTTCATCTAAAGTGCAACAACTATTTATTCTTTTTTATACTGCGCTTTCTATTGGACTGACAGCACGATTTGTCTTCTCACTTCTTGGAACCAATCTTTCTTCTCCTTTTGTATTATTCGTTTATCAAATTACTCAACCTTTTATTGTTCCTTTTGCAAATATGTTTGGTGTTGCGCTTCAAGCTGGCAGATCTCGAGTAGAATTTGAGGATTTGGTAGCTCTTCTTGTCTATGCACTTCTTTTCTTTGGACTCGCAAAGCTCATCAATATTATCTTCGACTAATTTTTTTGGAGTTAAATCACCAAGTAGTTAATCAACTTTTTTTATTATTTTCTTTTCCAAATAAAATACCCTACGCTACCAAGGATAACAAGACCAGCAGCTACTCCTATCCAAGGGCTCCATCCCTTACTTTTTCCCATTTCAATATTTGGTGACGGGGTTACAAAGTCCGATGTTGTGTTGGAAACAATCTGTTGATGATATTTTGTTGTCTGTGGTAATCCACTCTGAGCAGGTGGAATAAGACTAATATCATATGTGCCTTCAGGAATGGACAAATAATACGTCCCATCCGGACGTATTGTTGTTGTCTCTACTATTTTGTGGGATATAGTATCGCTGAATGTAACTGTACTTCCCATTAAAACTACATGAGATGTATCAATCTTCCCTTGCACAATGATTGTTTTTGCATAAGCACTTGGAACAATAAATAATATCAAGCTACTCAATGCAATTCCTATTACTATTTTCCTTTTCATATTTACTCTGGCGGCTGCCATCCTCCTGCACGAAGTTTGGTTTCTAGAGACTCAATAATATAGTCAGTCAAGTCCAAAACACCATCATGGTTGATGTCATATTCATTTGAGACAACTCCGACTTTTGTACTGCAATCTATAGTATTTGTGTAGACAGGACTAAATTTATTACTATCATAATTGACTCCTGGAATACCAGTTCGGAAATTAACAACTCTCCAATATATTGTCTTTCCACATCCACTAACATACTTACTCCATTCAAAAGGCATACTAATAAATCCGAAATGTTTGGAAGTGAGATTGGTCTGATATGCTTTAACAGAAGGAGCAGCCCAACTAGCAACAAAGTCTCCACCTCTGGTAACCCACAATACGGTATCTGCGTTGGTACTTGCTGGCACTCCGTTGACAGAATACCCAAACCCAACAACACTTTGTGTTCCACCAAAATCAGGTCTGAAAGAGACATCTATCATCCATCCACTGTCAACACCTCCATCCTGGTCTTTTTGCGTTGTAGTTTCGGGAAATCCAGGATATGGAAATGCCACTACAGCGTATGTCTGGAAGAACTTAGTATCATCAAAACAATATGTCCCAACTTTGTACAAACACGTTGGCGTTGGTGTAGGAGTAGCTGTTGGAACAGCTGTAGGTGTTGGTGTAGGAACTGCTGTTGGTGTTGGCGTTGGAGCCCGAGTTGGCGTGGGAGTAGCTGTGGGAACGGTTGTAGGAGTTGGTGTAGCTGTTGGTACTGGCGTTGCAGTTGGAATAGGGGTTGGAGTTGGACTTACTAGACAGTTTGGATCCCGCAAAACTGGCTTGCACCAATAACACTCCCCTGATCCTTTATTGCCTGGACACCCAGGATCATTGACACCAAATTTTGTATATTTTGTCTCTTCATCTGCATATTCTTCTTTTGATTTTGGGTTATAACATAATACTGCAGAATTTCCACATTTTGTAACATAAATATCTTTTAATTCTGAAGAATTTTTATATGTTTGCTCAAGCTTGCTATCATTAATAAGATCATGTGCACAAGAAGGCATATCAGCAAGTGTTTGGCCTGAATTAAATTCTTGCTGGCATGCGGGATCTTTACTCCATGGAAGAGCTTTCTCTGAAGCGTAATAATCAATAGTTGCAGCAACAAAATCTTCTACTACAGCCTTTGATGCAACATCATTACTTCTACTTACCTGTTCAAAAGGATTGATAGCAACAAGAGATATGACAAGAAGAATCGCTAGGATGGCTAAGACAACAAGGAGCTCAATGAAGGTAAATCCCCTTTGTTTAAGATATGACACACTTTTAGTATGGGTATCAAAATAATCAATGTCAAATATATCTTATTTGCATTAGAAGATAACAATCAAAACAATTCCAGCAAGAAGAGTCAGTACGCCAGTAAATCCTCCCAAAAGAAGTATATTATTTGGCCCTGTTGCGGGTAATTTCGTAAGTCCTGTTACATCTTGTGAACTTCGGACATTCGACCATGATCCATTAGCACATCCATGTACTGCTCTCACTTTAAAATAGTAAATCGCTTTAGGGATTAAGGAATTAACCGTATATTTTATTGCACCATTTGTGGGAGGCTGGGTAAATTGTGCAGTGTAATCGCTTGCACTTGCAGTCAAACCATACGAGACAATAAATCCATCATAAAAAGTATTGGGTGGAGCAAAATAAATAGTATCACTCGTCTTTCCAGCAGTGACTTGATACAAATCTGGCACGCCCTCAGGTGCAGGCATTCCACAAGCAGGTGCACCCGTATTATTTGAGGGCTGTGAGACAACAGCATCAAAAATAACATTTCCGAGTGCAACTAAGTCTGTACCTGTTGTTTCGTCTCTCACGGTAATTGCGTGAGTACCAGAATTGGTAGAAGTCATGGTAAAGGTTGCTTGTCCCGAGCCATCAAGAGTTGCCTGAGCAGGAGAAATAACTGCACTCCCATCACTGGGAGATGTAATACTAACTGTATCCCCTGCTAAGGGAGTCGACCCACTGTCTTGTAATGTGACTGTTATGAAAGAGTCCGATGTTCCATTTGCAGTAACTTGTGTTGCAGTAAGGCTAGAATGAGCAGCATCAGGAGGATTGCCAGCAAAGGCAATATCTGCTCTCATCCCAAGTAAACAAACAAGAAGGACAATTCCTATTGCCTTCCAGAATAGTTTCATCTTATACAACTAGCATAACACACTTTTTTTATCATTCGTCAACTATTTATGCTTCTTCTTTCTTAGGGTCTTACCAGCAGTATATGGCACAAGCCTTGCTCCTTGCCATATTTCATACAGTGGTCCTATAAATGCCCCAGCTAGAAATACCCAAGTCATATCCTCAAGAGGTGCAGTGAATATAATTATGCCAGATAGATTTTTGAGCATCCAATAATGCCTTACCCATCCAGGAGAAAAAAGTTCAGCAGTCCAAAACCACAAAAAACCTCCTGCACACATCAACAGTCCAGTTACAACCGAATCAGGAATAAGATCTCTTCTCATGAGCCATATGACAAGAATTGCTGGGACGAGGGCAACAACAGTTGCCCAGTAAGAACTTATATGTAATAAGTAGAAACATCCATAAAAAAGTATGCCAACTCCCCCAACCCAGTATGCTGTCGAAAAAATAAGCTGAGATTCTTTCTGTGGTCGACGAAGATAAACTTTTTTCTTAAATACTTCTTCATAAATAACCGCAGCAACGCCAGCCACCCAAAATCCAAAGAGGAAATCCTCAACTCCCATACGAGTATTGGTGACCGTTAGGGGTCTCCACCAATCAACGGTATATGTATATTCTGAAATTACTCCAACCACTCCAAATATAATTGATAGCAAGAGCATACTAGGTCTAACATCTTTTCTCCATAAAAAAAGAATCAACCAAAACACAAGCATTGGTATATTGGCAACAAAGTAACTATATTGATACATCTCTTTAACTATAATAAATATTTTGATTAAGGGAAAGTCGATTAATGTGTTGTAGTAAAATCTGCATCCTTATCAGTTGAAGAACTATTCTTATCGTTGTCTTTATCTGATGCATTCCTATCGTTATCTAAGTCTTGTCTGTCATGATCTTTATCATTATTTATGGCAGGTGTGGGCGTAGTACTTGCTTGCTTAACAAATGGCAAGCCTTTTTGAAAATTACGTAAATAATACCAAAAATCATATGTTGGTGAACTAGTGTTCATATTTTGTGTAGTTCCATAAAAATCTGTTGCACCTTGCATAAATTGCTTCCAGGTGAGTGGATAATTTGGATTAACATCATAATGGTATCCGGATGTCGTTTCTGGACCTAAGTTCCAATAAACAATTGATTGAAAGCCATGATTTATTGCAGATGATTGGATAGTCTTCATTGCAGAGGCCCGAGCATTATCCCCTAATTGGTTGACCAAGCCATACTCCTGTAAGTCTAATGGCTTGTTATTCTGCTGCGCCCAGGTTACAACCATAGGAAGTGTTTTATTCAAATCATTACTTCCATTAATTGGGTCAAGCCTATTTGCTGAATACACATGGATAGAAGCAATATTGACATGTGGAAGTCCAAAAATTTGCTGCCATGGGATACCCGAATTAGATTGGTTAAGATGCGTCAATCCTCCCGCTTCTATCAAATGATGTCCGCCATCTGCTGCATAAATACCATTGGTTGTCCTTTTGTAAAAATCCAAATACCCTTGTGTTGTTGAAGATGGAAAGCTACTCCCCACAGGATTTACTTCACCCTTTACTGAATAGAAAGCTATGTTAGGAGTATTTTTATACGTCACATTGGTATAGGTATTTACCCTATTCGCAAGAAAGGTAATAAGCTGCTGCCATCCGCTGTCTTGAGAAGCATCATACGGATTAATGTGTTGATTCTTTAAATGATTTGCATACGATGAGAGATCCATCAAGATAAATATTCCTTTTTGTTGTGCTTGAGCAATAAAATAGTCTATATTTTTCCAGACAATAGGATTCTCTGGTGTACTATTACTACTGTAGTCAGTAAGACGAATAAAATTCAGATGAGCCTTTTGCGCCATCGCCAAATCCCAATCCATTCGGGAAGTAAAATTGGTACTTGTCCATGAACCACCTGGAGCACCTGGTCCACTACTTATATAAATAGTTGCCCCGTAGAGGCAAACTTTCTGTCCCTTATAGGTAAAATTCATACCATTAGCCTTGAGAAAATTTCCAGGAGAAAATGTAATGGTAGTAGCACAAGGTTGAGACGCAGCATATTGTTGAGAATCTTTGCTCCTTGAAACAAAAATAATACCCACTAAAACTAAAAGGAGTGCACCAAGACCAACTAATTTGAACTTTCCCAACATGCTATCTTTATTAGAATAGGTATTACTAAGATAGGATGTCAAGTAAGAGGCTTTGCTAATACTCAGTGGATCATTTGGAAGAAAGGAAGATTTACTCCCATTGCATGAAGACGTGCATCAATTGCATAAGCGATAACATCTCTTGTATAACCCACTGTTTTATTTTTTGAATACCCCTCTGCTCTATTGCGAAATACCAATGGTACTTCTTTATATCTTGCTCCTGCTAGAATTGCTTCATGCAAAAATGCAGGTTGCATAATAAATGTCTGTTCTCTCCAAGGAAGTCTATCCCAATTTATTTTTTTGAATAAGGCGGGAGTGAAGGCTCGAGCTGAATTGGTAAATTCCTTAATATTCCATGGACCCATGATACTTCGACAAATAAAAGATGATCCTCGACTAAAAAGTCGTCTTGAGAAAGACAACTCATTCTTCCCCCCTTTTACAAATCTCGATCCAAGAGCTAAATCATAACCTTCCTCAATAACAGATATGAGTTGGCCAATAATAGTAACGTCAACTTGTCCATCCGCATCAAGTTGCATAAGTATATCTGGTTTGAGGTGATCTATCGCATAGCTATGCCCTAAGTAAAAGCCGACACCAAGTCCAGAAGCCACATCAATATAATGGACATTTTTATATTTCTTACTGAGGCTTTCTGCAATTTCAGCAGTTCCATCTTTAGAGTGACTATCTGAAATAACTATTTCTAGTTTGTATCTAGACAATTTTTTTGCTTCCTCCAAAACACTTTCTACAAAATTTTCTAGATTATCTTTTTCATTAAACGTTGGCAGAACAAGAGAAATTATCTTCATGATGAAATTATAGCAAAATTTCTTACTGCTTACGGTGCATGAGTGCATAAAGACCTTGCGTCTTCTCCCCTAGCAAATGAAGAATAATTTTCTCAATATTTCGAAGAAGTGAGCTTTCATTCTTCATAGAATTTAAATATCTGAGAATTTCTTTTTTTCGTGATGGAGATAATTTTTCAAATTCTTTTTTTGCTTTCGTATTTTCTGAAAGTGCTTTTTCAAACTCCTGTGGCATTGGTTCAAGACGAGGAGTTGGATCATACGAGATAACAACATGTGCAGTATCTCCTACATCTATTCCAGCTGCTTTTCGCATAATGCCATTCAAATAGAGTCTCCAGTGTCCTGCATATTTGACTAAGGTCTGGGTAAATGGCTTCTCATTGAGTGTTCCTTTGACTGGAATTGGTCCTTTGTCTCTTTCTGCTTGTCTAAAAATATTTGTAAGGACATTATCTGGGAGATAGACATATGGATTGACACCAATAATAAAAATTTCAGCAGAGAAAGAGAAGCTTTCCA
>PRDT01000073.1 GCA_003173995.1 Candidatus Levyibacteriota bacterium
AAATCCGATAACAAAACTCTTTCTATTGATGTACCAAATACAGCAAGAACAACTTCATTTAGCAAAGATGGCGGACTAGAAAAGTCAGGTTTTTCAAAAATTGTTACAGGAGAACGCATCACAGTTACTGGATTTTATGATTTGAAAGATAAAAATAAACTTATTGCAACACGAATGATTATTTATCCTGATTTACCAATTAACCCAAGTATTGACCTGAATAGAATTGGACTTTCAACTGATGAAATTACTCCTTCAACCGGTAGTGGAAAAAAACTTATCCCAATTATTAAATAACTTCCCAAACCATCAAGTTCTGTGTACAATACTCGTGTGAATCTACTTCATCGAATTCAACGAATCCGCGAAAATTTAGCTAAAGAAAAAGTTACGGCTGTTTTTATCTCTAATAAAGAAAACATTTTCTACCTCACAGCATATCCTGGATTTACTGATGAGGGACGTGATGCTTTTATTCTTATAACACCAACTCAACAATTTCTTTTTACCCATGAACTATACTTCGATGAAGTAAAAAAATTACTTCCCGACTTTTCCTGCCAAAAAATCACTTCATACAAAACATTTCCTGATGAACTTGCTCTGTTATTAAAAAATGAAAATATAACACAACTGGGATTTGAAGAAAATGATCTTACCTTTGGTGAATACCAACTATTTAATAAAAAACCCCACATTTTAATACCTACTACCTTTCGTTCTGTACGTGTTTATAAAGATGTTACCGAACTATCACTTCTTAAAAAAGCATGTGATATTACAGATAAGACATTCCAAGAGATACAAACATATATAAGGCCTGGCGTTACCGAAGAAGAAATTTCTCATCAAATAAGTTTGTCTTTTAAAAAACACCATGCGGACAATGCTTTTTCATCTGTTGTTGCATTTGGGAAAAATGCAGCAGTTGCACATCACTTACCAGATGCAACAAAATTACAGAAAAATGACACAATACTCTTGGACTTTGGTGCAGAGTATCAGAAATACTGTGCAGACATGTCACGGACTCTTTTTATTGGGAAAGTTCCCACACAAACAAAAAAAGCATATCAAGCAGTTGTTGACTCACTAGATGCAATCTATGAAAAATTAGAAAAAGACTACTCAAAAGACCAACAAGTCAAGGCAAGTGAGTTGGATATACTCGCAAGGTCGATTATTAAACAAGCAGGTTTTCCTGAATATCCTCACGCATTAGGGCATGGAGTTGGATTAAAAGTGCATGAGCCCCCTATCCTCTATAGCAAAAGTACTGAAATACTAACGAAAAATATGATATTTACTCTCGAACCAGGAATATATCTTCCTTCCCAACTCGGAATTCGAATAGAGGATGTTGTTGCACTAACAGATAAAGGAGTAACTATTCTCACCTCTTCCCCAAAAGAGCTAATTGTATTATGATACAGATATGTTGGACGAACTAAAAAAGCAGTTTGGTTCGGTGAAAATCCTCGTTGCCCTCCTAACAATTGCCGTTGCTATTTATTTATTTCAAGTCGCATGGCAAGTCTTGGGACTTTTTTCTGATGCAATTATTATTCTTTTTTCAGCATGGGTAATTAGTTGTATTCTTGAGCCATCAGTTAATAAACTCTCTCAATTTACTAAATTATCTCGAGGCTACGCAGCAGGGATTATCTATGTTATTTTCTTCAGTCTTGTGGTGATATCCATTATGCTTTTCATTCCAGCAATTTCAACACAATTTCAAATGCTTCTCAAAATTCTCCCAAAGTATCTTTCTTATTCACCTGAATTTGTAAGTAAACTCAGTAGTACAGGACTGAGTTATTTAGAAGGATCACTTCCTATTTTGCCTTCTATTGCTGGCTTTATGTTTTATCTTTTCCTAGTCTTGATTATTTCATTCTATCTTATTGTTGATAAAGACAGATTTGAGAAAGAATTGTATAATCTCATGCCAAAAAGTTGGCACGAGCATGCACGATTTACCCAAGACTTGATAGACACAACATTTGGTTCATTTATCAGAGTGCAGCTTCTTTTTGGACTTATTGCCGGAGTTGCCACATGGATAGTGCTTCGCATTATCGGTGTTGATTTTGCTGCATCTACAGCTATTATTGCAGGCGCACTCACCACTATTCCACTTGTGGGACCAGTCCTTGGCATCATTCCTCCTGTTGCTATTGCCTTTTTTGGTGATCCAACAAAAGGTATCATTGTCTTTCTGGCACTTTTTATTTTCCAACAAATTCTTTTCAATATTATTGGTCCTCGCCTCTTAGGAAAAGCCTTTAAGATGCACCCTATTATTGTTTTACTTTCTTTTATTGTGGGCTATCGTATTTTTGGACCACTTGGAGCTATTTTTGCAGTACCTGTGCTTGGCATTCTCTTAGTCATAATCCACCGTCTTGGCCTCCATTTTATTACCGGAGAGAAATAACTCTTCACCACTTGACTTTATCTTAGTAAAGTACTATACTAACTTATACTTTAGTTACATAAAGCATGAGATACTTATCGACAAAAAATGCAAAAGAGCTTTATAAAGCACTTCTTTTGCTCAAAAATGAAGATGAGATAAAAAGATTTCTCGGTGATTTATTAACACCAGCAGAAATCAAAGAATTTGGCAATCGTTGGAAAGTTGCACAAATGCTTGATCAAAAGATTCAATATGAACGCATTGAGAAAGCAACAAGCATGAGTACAACAACAATTGCTCGAATCAGTAAATGGCTGAATGGAACACTTGGAGGACTAGGCGGATATCGCTTAGTATTAAATAGAATGAAACAATCAACAAATAAAAATGCACATCATACTTCCTCTTAAGGGGAGTTTTGACGTGGTAACACTCACCTCCCCTACTGGGAGGTTTTTTTGTGGATAATTTTATGAAAACAGATGTAATACAACTAACCAAACAACTGATAGAAATAGCTTCGTATGTTCGAGAAGATATTAATGAAGTTAACATAGCTAACTATATTTTTTCTTTTCTCAAACGAAACGGGTTATCTCCTTATAAACAATTTATTGATCAAAAAAGATTCAATGTAATAGTTGTAAAAGGAAACCCCAAACTTTGGCTTTGCGCTCACATGGATACAGTAGAACAAAAAACCAATGAAGATCTCAATCCCAAGAGGATTGGAAACAAACTCTATGGACTCGGAGCGACCGATATGAAAAGCGGGATAGCAGCAATTCTTTGTGCTGTTTCAAATGCCAAGCAATTAAATAACATCGGTCTACTCTTTTACTGTGACGAGGAATACAACTTCGCAGGAATGAAGAAATTTTTAGAAAATTTTGACGGCAAACCTGAGTTGGTAATTATACCTGAATCCACAAATATGCAAATTAGCAATGCTCACAGAGGACTTATTGAACTTAATGCTGTTATTAAAGGCAAAACAGGACATGCCTCACGACCTGAAGAAGGCATCAATGCTATCGCGCAAACAGTAAAAGCTGTAGAAGAAATGGCAAAGAAGTTATCACTAAAATATTCCAACTCCAATGTTGGAATAACAACCTGCACATTATCTCGCATAAAAGGCGGGTTACAAGTTGGAGTTAAAGATAACAATATCATCTATGCAAAAGGGACAAATAGTATTCCTGATACAGCGGAAGTGTGGTTGGATATTCGCCCAGCTGTTAAAAATTTCCGCGGGAAAAAAGCGATTGACATATTTAAAAAACATATTGAGAAGAATGCTTGCATATTAGAGAACGTAGCAATTACTGAAGACCTTGGTTCACTTTTCACACCGACCTCACAACTTACTCGATTTGAAAAGATTCTAGAAAAAACACTTGGAAAGAAAGAATATCTTCCTGGCAAGAAAATGGGATATGGAGATGGTCAATTATTTTTTGAAAAAACAGATTCTCCTGTCATATATTTTGGCGCAGGCCCATCTGAGACATGTCACAAAAAAGGAGAATATGTCCTAATAGACCAAGTAAAAATGCTAGAGAAGATTCTTAAGGAGGTTATAAAAGAATATGAAAAATAGACCTGAAATTGAAGGCTTTCCAAGTAGAATTACGATAGAGAAAAGCAAGCTAGCCGTTACCGACGGAATCGTTGAGATGTTCTGTCGAGGATATAATGGCAAACCTCCCTGGTATGAACTCTATTCCCTTTCACAAGCCAGGAAAAAATTAGAAAGATATAGAAATATTGATGAAAATTGTGAACTATATTCTTTACAAATTGATGGCCAACTATCAGGGTTTGCCATTGTTAGCAACAGTCTTATTCCTGAAGATAATGCAAGATTTATTCAAGAAATAGTAGTAGATCCATTAGTGCAACAATCTGAGTATCGAGTTGGAACAAGACTTATGGAGCAAATCATTACTGATGCAACAGATGATGGTATTTCTCAGCTCTCTCTTCGAACAGATATACGAAATCAAGCAGCAGTCAATCTGTATCAAAAAATGGGATTTGTCCCGCAAACAATACAACAGTCCGGCCAAGCGACTGCTCGGAATTTTGTTTTGGGACTCAATGGAACTCCACAACCTCGAGAGCAACAAGGAGCTTTCCCTTCTCTCCCTATTGAAAGATCACAGCTCTTTATTAATCAGCGTGAACTACAAGGAATGTTACTTTGGCAATGGCTTTGTAATATCCAGCAAACCTCAACTCCAGAAGTACCTGATGATTTACAAAGATATAAATCGACATTGCAACCATTTGTAGCGCATGCACTCACTAATAGATATCTCCAGTACGGAAGCTATGACTATCAAGGCAACACATGGTTGAGTCAATCTGCTTGGGGTGAATCAATGATTTGGGGACCAGATGAGAATATTGCAAAAATGACACAATTAAGTTCATTTTTGCTCTCTCTACAATCTTTTTCCCCTACTAAGATACCAGCAAAGGATATAGAAAAATTAATTAGCTCATGTTTTGAATCACTGAGAACAGGTAAAAAATTAAATTTAGTGGGTTTTCTTTGCGCATCATATGAAGATAATTTTTCTGCCGTTTCTTCTTCTTCTCAAACAAATCGTTTACGTTATTTAGCAGATAGGATAAAACAATTAGAAAGTCAATTACTTCAATTGGATGCCAATATAAAAATTACATTCTTATTTTCTGATACAGACTATGACATATATCCTGTTGAAAAATCGCAAGAGAATTTAGATCGCTATGCCAATCAATTTAGAGAGTTAGATGAATTTATGAGAGGAAATTTTGACCCTTCTATTGTTCGTATACTTCCCTGGTCACGATATAGAGGTATTTTTAAAAGGGCTTACTACCCTCGATATGTAGATGCTCTTCCTTTGGCTGAAAGACGCACAAAAGGAATTCCAAATCTATCATATGTTAAGAGAAGTCAACGTACATTTCAACAAGCAGATTATGCAGCTCAAGCAGCTTCATTACCAGCAGGATCAATATTACTCATTATGGAAGACCCTAGTTTTAACTCAGACTATGACTTACTTTTTCCGCCGGAACAACGCTTAACAAAGATAGGAATATTAGATATGGAAGATTATAAGAGATGGGCTAGAAGCAATTGAAATATGATAGAATAACCTTATGAATATACAGACATTAAAAGGATTTCGAGACTTTTTAAGTCTTGATGCAAAGAAAAGACAATATGTTATGAGCACCTGGCAAAAGGTGTTTGAGTCCTATGGTTTTGAGCCTCTTGTTACACCAACTCTTGAATATGATGAACTTCTCACCGGGAAATATGGTGAAGAGGGAGAAAAATTAATGTATCGATTTGTTGATAATGGAGAGAGAAAAGTTGCCATGCGGTACGACCAGACTGTCCCAACAGCACGTGTTGTGGCACAATATCAATCCCAACTCCCTGTCCCCTACAAAAGGTATCAAATCCAAAATGTCTTCAGAGCTGATAATACCCAAAGAGGAAGATATCGAGAATTTACACAATGTGATATTGATACCATAGGTCTTAATAGCGCCACCTCAGATGCAGAGATTGTTGCAACAGTCTATTTTGCTTTTAAAGCACTCGGATTTACCTCAACAAAAGTATTGATAAATGATAGAGTTGTTTTTGAAGGGCTTGCTCCGGAGGCTATTGCAACAATAGACAAACTCAAGAAAATTGGTGAAGAAGGAGTGTGTAAAGAATTAGTCAGTCGAGGAATTTCCTCATCTGAAGAGGAAGCAAAAAACCTTCTTCAGTCAATTATTGATGCTAAGGCTTCACAAAGACTTGAGGAAATATTTGCAGTACTTGAGACAATGGGAGTGCCAAAAGATGCAGTCATTTACTCGCCTACTTTAGCACGAGGACTTGATTATTATACAGGGATGATTTTTGAAATTGAAATTCCAGAATATACAGTTGGATCGGTTGCAGGTGGAGGAAGATATGATGAACTCATTGGTATGTTTGCGGGCAGACAAATTCCAGCTGTTGGAGTTGCCTTTGGCTTTGACCGAACAATTGATGCAATGGATGAAATGGGTCTTTTCCCAAGTGAAGTTTTGCAAGCTTCAGCAAAAGCACTTGTTACTATTTTCAATAAAGATCTTGGACAAAAATCTCTTGAAGTCAGTACAAAGCTTCGCTCACAAAATATTCCTGTTGAGCTCTGGCTTGATGACAATGCAAAAATGGACAAGCAGCTCAAATATGCTGATGCAAAGAAAATTCCTTTTGCTATCATTATTGGCCCAGAAGAAGCAGAAAAAAACGTCGTAACTCTTAAGAATTTAGCAGAAAGGACCCAGGAGCAACTCCCTCTTGAAGACCTTATTAAAAAACTTCTACAATAAGTATTGTCCTAGTTAAATATCATGTCCCGATATAAAAAAGCTGTCCTATTTTTGATACTCGCGAATATTATTTGGGGTGCTGGCTCACCTATTTTCAAATGGTCTTTTCAAGATATTTCTCCACTTACCCTTGCTTTTTTACGCTTTTGTATTCCGGTACTTGTCCTCCTTCCTTTTTTCAAACACTTTCAAAGTATTCGAATTCGAGATGCATTTTTCTTTGTCTTGTTAGGACTTTTTAACTGTACCATTAATATCGGATTGTATTTTATCGGACTTCAATATACCTCAAGTATCAATCAGCCAATTATAGGAAGTGCTGGACCTATTTTTGTTATTATCGGGTCAGTATTTTTCCTCAAAGATAAAGCGAAAAGAAAAGTATTACTTGGCAATCTGATAGGACTGACAGGTGTCTTATTTATTGTCTTAGAACCTTTGATGATGAATCATCATTATAGCTCTTTCTTAGGAAATACCCTCTTTGTCTTATCAACTATTTCTGGCTCTCTTGGTACCCTTGTCTCCAAACGTCTGACAAGTAGATACAATACACCAACCCTTATTTTCTGGACATTTTTTGTGGCAGCGATATCGCTCTTACCTGTTCCATTTGAAGAAATTTCCCATCATACATTTCTTCTCAATTTAAATATGCAAGGGATTATTGGTATTTTGTTTGGTGGACTATTTTCATCTCTTATTGCCTACGGCTTATTTTTCTGGGGACTTCGCTATATCAAAGCTTCAGAGACTTCTGTATTTTCCTATATTGATCCTGTTGCAGCTATTCTTATTGCAGCACCACTCCTTCATGAATATCCAACGCCAATATTTGTGGTAGGATCTCTTCTTGTCTTCTTTGGTATTTATGTCGCTGAGGGAAGACTCCACTGGCATCCATTACACAAGCTTCTCGGATAGACCTAACATGCTTCAAGTCCTGTGAGTGTAGTATCTTTTTTTCCCCAGGGTAAAGCAAGATTAGTCATTGCCCCAACAATCCTCTCTGTGTCTTTTCCAAACTGAGTAACAACTAAATTATCTTTACCTAATGTGTGGACTAAGCCAGCTCTCAGTAGCGCTTTTAACCTTGCAGCACGTGTCAATCGAAACCCATCAGACATATGGCGTCTTCCAAATTCTGTAGAGATACTGTCAATATATGCGGTCTCTGCTTCAACAGCAAAAGGGTCTTCAAGTAAAAAATGTGCTTGTCTTTGCAGATAAAAAGCTAAATCTTCTTGAGCTGTCTCAGGCCTCATTGCTTCCAATAACGCCCTTCCTTGCGTAATAATATGAGCCGCATCTCTGTGTGCAGCTTGCCATAAATCCTGCATTCGATGCATTGGGACAACGGAGGCTCTTCCTCCAAAGATTTCTGTATTCATTCTTTCACCAAATGGTGTATCCCCCACCTGAGGAATATCACGCATAACATGCTGACCTGTCATAGCATTTGCAAGCCTAGTCTGTTGAGCCTGAGACAGTGAGTCAAACTGACCCATCTGGACAGCCAAAGCTGCGATAATAGGACCTCCCACAACCATATCCTGGGCATTAATAAGTGCATTCACCCGTTTGTAAGCAGTAAACATTGCGTGTGGAGCCTCACTTGACATAAAACGCCATTATATCCAAAGCTAGGCTTCCTAACATGACAATTTCCAGACAAATGGCTATTTCTTGTATTTTCTGCCTTTCTTTGGTATACTTTACATACCATGAAAGCAAATATTCACCCAACATACTTCCCTGACGCAAAGGTAATTTGTGCCTGTGGAAATGTTATGACCGTTGGATCAACAGTGCAGACAATTCATGTTGAACTCTGCAGTAATTGCCATCCATTCTATACTGGTGCACAAAAATTCGTTGATAGTGCTAATAGAATCGATAAATTCCAGAAAAAGCAAGACATTGCAGCAAAATACAAAGCAACTGTTGTGAAGAAACAAGAAGAGAAAAAAGCAAAAGATAACGGTCCAAAATCACTCGCAGAAATGCTCTCAACCCTTAAGTAGCAGTACTTTTTCTTCTCATTCCGAACGTGTTTCGGAATTACTGCAGTATCCATTCTCTGTAAATCCAACCAAGTTCCGACTGACAAGATAGTATACTAAAAATATGGAAGATTATCGTTTGGTACAAATAGCAGAAATTGATAGAAAAATTGAAGAGACTCGCCTTCTTTTGGAAGATAGCGAGTTGGCTGAGATGGCTGAGGAAGACATAAAGCAATTAGAAGAAGAAAAAGCACAAATTCTTGCGACCATGGAGCCTGAAGAAGAAGGAAGCGATTTGGATGAGCGGAATGCAATCCTCGAAGTCAAAGGCGCTGCAGGTGGAGACGAAGCGAAATTATGGGGAGACGAATTGCTTCGTATGTACGCCAGGTATGCTGGGTTGAAGGGTCTAAAGGTTGAACAAGTTGATGATAATATCATCAAAATTAATGGATACGGTGCCTTTGGTATGTTTAAATATGAGGCTGGCGTCCATAGAGTACAAAGAATTCCAACAACTGAAAAAAGAGGGCGCGTCCATACCTCTACCGCAACTATTTCTGTCTTACCAGAGCTTGAAGATATAGACCTTCATATCAATCCTGAAGATATTGATTTTGAAGCATTTCGCGCAGGAGGACACGGTGGACAAAACGTCAATAAAGTCAGTACTGCAGTACGACTGGTGCATAAGCCAACAGGTATTGTCGTCACTTGCCGAACTGAAAGATTCCAGGGTCAAAATAGAGAGATTGCTATGGAAATGCTTCGTGCAAAATTGTGGGAAATTGAAATTGAGAAAAGAAATGAAGAAATTGGCTCTCTCAAATCAACACAAGTTGGGCGTGGTACGCGCTCTGAAAAAATCCGTACATATAATTTCCCTCAAGATAGAGTGACAGACCATAGACTTGGTGAATCTTGGCATAATTTACCTGTCTTTATGGAAGGGGAAATTGACGATATGATGATGGCTTTGAAAAAGCTTGAAACCCAGGAAGCACTCTCTTCTACTGAGGATGAATAATTTGCTACAATGAGTATATGGCCTTTGTGCATCGGCTTTCTACTCTGAGACAACATAGTATTTCTTTTTCTCGTCATCTTATCAAAACTATTCACTGGAAAGTTATTGCATCCTTCTGTCTTTTCCTTATTCTGGTCATAACAACACTTCTTTATATTTATCAAAGTTATTCAACAGAGAAAGCCAAACAGCAAAAGACATCTAATCAACTGCAACAAGTCCAAAAAGAATTTCTTGCTTTAAAAAATGTTGATCAATATAAAAGGAATGAAACACTTCAAGCAACCATCAGTGCTATTGAAAAAACCTACAAACATGCAGTCAGTGTCTATGAAAACTTACTTGATTTGAAGACTCAAACCACTAATACCGATGACTTTGACAAGCTGTTTGCGCAGTCACTCTCTCTCCTTTCTCAAAGAAATTATGCATCTGCCGAGTCCGACCTTGCTACTCTTTCTGATAAAATTTCCGCTGAACAACAGAAAATTGCAGCAGCTTCAGCTCCATCTGTAAATACGAGTAATGCACCAAGTAGCAACAATCCCCCATCATCTGGCTACAATCGTCAGACAGTGACTGCTGACACAGGGACATTTGCTGTTGATATTATCGCAGCGGATCTTAACTCAACGAGAGTCATTGTTGATACTGCATCTGATAGTGACTGTAGCAATAATTGTCCAGCATTTCCGCTAGCAACCTATGCTTCTCGAAGTGGAGCCTATGCAGCTATTAATGGCACATTTTTCTGCCCTCCTGAATATCCCAGTTGTGCTGGCAAAACAAATTCTTTTGATACGCTCTTAATGAATAAAAATAAAGTCTACTTTAATTCTGCAAACAATGTCTACAGTACTGTTCCACTTGTCTACTTTACTGGTAACTCAATGGGGGTCAGAGCCCATTCATCAGACTGGGGTCGTGATACAAGTGTTGATAGTGTCATTGCTATGCAACCACTTTTGGTACTGAATAAACAAATAGTTTATGGAGACAGTAGTGATAGCAAATTTACGAATAAAGGTACTCGTAATTTCATTGCTAATAAAGGAAATACTGTCTTTATCGGTACTATTTACAATGCCAACATGACTGACAGTGCTCATGTCATGCAATCACTTGGTATGGAAAATGCACTCAATTTAGATGAAGGCGGCTCAACAGCATTGTGGCTTAATGGAAGTTATATCAATGGTCCAGGGCGCAATATCCCCAACGCTGTCCTCTTTGTTAGGAAGTAAATCTATCTGATACAATACACTTATGCTCAATGAAAATTTTGTCTATCTTGGCAGTGCAATTACTTTTATTGGCGGTTTTAGCTATTTTCTAGACACCATTAAAGGAAAAATTCAGCCAAATAGAGTAAGCTGGTTTTTGTGGGCTCTTGCTCCACTTATAGCTTTCTTTGCACAAATCCAACAAGGAGTAGGTATTCAATCTCTTCTCACACTTACTTTTGGTCTCATCCCAGCAATGGTTTTTGTTGGATCTTTTTTTAATAAAAAATCTTTTTGGAAAATAGAAAAGATAGATATCATTTGTGGAATTTTATCGCTGTTAGGACTGCTACTTTGGTATTTTACGCAAGTCGGAAATATCGCAATATTTTTTAGTATTCTCGCTGATGGACTAGCTTCCCTCCCCACACTTGTGAAAGCATATAATGAGCCAGAGACCGAGAACTCTCATGTCTTTTTTGCAAATGCAGTCAGTGCAATTATTGTACTTTTCACTATTAAAATATGGAACTTTCAAAACTACGGCTTCCCACTTTATATGTTACTGATGATGGGAGCAATTGCTCTCTGTATTCAAGCCAAAGTAGGCAGAATTGTAAAACGAGCCCTTCAAGCCATCTGATACAATATTTCTATGGTATTTATTTCTTTAGGCCTGTTGACTGCAATATTAGGAACTTTAGGAATTGGACTTGGGGATTTTTTTGCTGGAATATCCGCAAGAAAAATTAATGAGAGAAAAACTCTTCTTTTTATTTTTTCTTCTCAAGCTTTATGTTCTTTCCTCTACTGGCTCGTTTTCAAACATACATTTGAAAGTAGTCTAACTTTTATAACTCTGATAGCAATTGCTGGAATTTTTCAAGGTATAGGACTCATGCTTTTTTATAAAGCAATGACAATGGAGAAAATTTCTTTAATTTCTCCTATTTTCGCTACATATTCTGCTCTTACTATTCTTTTTGGAGTTTTTATTTTGAAAGATCATTTATCTCTTCTTAAGTTAATAAGTATTTGTATTGTTTTCCTCGGTGCATTTCTTGCATCAAGTGATTTTTCCGTCAAGAAGTTATCCTTTTCAAAAGGAGTAGGTATATCGTTCATAGGAACACTCTCTTTCGCTGTAGCATTTCTTCTTATGACTATAGTTTTTAAATTTAGTGAGTTTTACTTTGCCAATTTTCTTTACTCACTTTCAACATTCCTTGTTGCTTTATTGATAAATAGAAAAGAATTACATCAAATAAAAAAAGTAAGATATATATCCTTGCCAATTTTTGTTGGTATTATTTATGCTTCATCAAATATTGTTTGGGCTATTTCACTATCTCAAATTCCAAGTTCAGTTTTTGGTGCTGTAGGAGCAACATTCCCCGCTGTCACCGCTCTTGCTGGATTTATATTACTAAAGGAGAGATTGGTGAAAATTCAAATTATTGGAGTTAGTGCGATCCTTATTGGCTTAATTTTACTGGGAATATCTTCCTAAAAATTTGAAAA
>PRDT01000076.1 GCA_003173995.1 Candidatus Levyibacteriota bacterium
GAAAGACACGCCAACTTTATCCTCAATGATAATAATGCGTCAGCAAAAGATGTGATGGATTTAATAACACTTGTGAAGGAAAAAGTGAAAGAACATATGGGACTTGAGATGCAGACAGAAATAAGTTTTGTTGGAGAATTTTAATATGCAAGCACAAGAGCCAGAATATCTCGATATCGTCAATGACCAAGATGAAGTAGTTGGATCAGCTTTGTATGAAGATGTGTACAAAAACATGTCTCAACACCGCATTGTTCATATACTCATTTTTAACAAGCACAATGAACTGCTTCTCCAAATGAGAAGCGCCCAAAAAAGAGCACATCCCAATCACTGGAGTACATCAGTTGGTGGACATGTGCGGCAAGGGGAGACTTACCAGCAGGCAGCTATTCGAGAAGCAGAAGAGGAGTTAGGCATTCACCCTGTTGTATCAGAAAAGTGGAAAGATAGTTATACCAATACGCTCGGTCATAAAAAATTTCTCACGACATTTGAAGCATTTGAAGATGGAACCCGCTTCACTGTTAATCCAGAAGAAGTAGAGCGAGTTGAATTTAAAAGTCTTGAAGAGATAAAGAAAATGATACAAGAAAAAGAGCCTTTTCATCCAGAATTATTATTTCTTTTGAAAAAGCATTTCAATATATGATATTTACTCGCATTACTTGGGATCAACTTGAAAAAGATACCATTGCGCTTGCTAAAAAAATTGGTAAGCAAAATATTGATGAAATTGTCTCTATCTCAAGAGGAGGGATGGTTGTGGCAAGGATATTATCAGATCTTCTTGATTTGCCAATCTCACATATTGCTATTGAGTCATATGCGGATTTACATCAAGCGAAAGAGCCAATAGTTACGCAGGTTAGTCCACGAGAATTCAAAGGAGAGACAATTCTTCTTGTCGATGAACTTGCAGATAGTGGAAAGACATTTCTTCGAGGGATTTCATATTTGAAAGAATTACCGATAAAGTCCATACTTACTGCGGCTCCTTATATTAAGCCACATACTGTGTATAAGCCTGATTATTTTGTAGACACTCTCGATAGCTGGATTATTTTCCCGTACGAGCTCAAGGAAACGAAAGAAGCTTTCACTAAGGAATTTGGTACAAAAAAGAAAGCTGAAGAGAAAATGAAGGAGCTGGGGTTTGCTGATTGGGAAGTCTGAGGCTTCCTTTGATATAATATTCCTGCAGTATGAAATTATCTGTTGTTATACCTGCATATAATGAAGAAAAATATATTGCAGATTGTCTTGAAAGCCTTATTGAGATAGCAGGAGACGAACTCTTCGAAATTATTGTCGTTGATAATAATAGCCGCGACAAAACCTATGCTGTTGCAAAAAGTTTCAAGGGAGTAACTGTTGTCAAAGAGAAGGAAAAAGGAACCTCACATGCTCGTCAAAAAGGATTTTCTGTTGCAACCGGAGATCTGATAGCATTTATCGATGCCGATACACTTGTTACCAAGGATTGGATAGAAAAAGTAAAAGAAGAATTTTTTGCCAACAAGCAATTAGTTTGTCTGAGTAGTCCATATCGCTTTTATGATCTTTCTCCAGCCAAACAAATTCTTGTGTGGTCCTATTGGAATGTTTTGGCATATCCGGTCTATGTCCTTTTCTTGAGGTATATGGTACTTGGAGCAAATTTTGTTGTGAGGCGAAAAGCACTGGAGAAGATCGGTGGATTTGATGAGAAATTTGTTTTCTACGGAGATGATACTGATATTGCCCGCAGACTTCATGCAGTAGGAGAGGTCAAGTTTGTCCGAAAAGCATTAGTGAATAGTTCGGGAAGACGACTGAAAAAAGAAGGGATGGTTAAGTCAGGAACTCGATACGCTGCGAGTTTTGTTTGGGATGTGTTATTCCATAAGCCGTTTGATAAAAAATTCCGTAGTTGGCGATAATCTCCATTACTTTTCTTACTAATTCTTGCTACACTTAATACATCCTGTCCATGGGAAGTATTTTTTTTGAAATAACCGTTATTATCTGTCTTGCGAGCCTTCTTGCAATTATTTTTCGTATCTTCAAGCAACCATCAATTCTCGCCTATATTTTGACGGGAGTTCTTATAGGTCCTATCGCACTTTTTCATATTCAGAATAAAGAAGTTATTGGCAATTTTTCCGAGTTAGGGATTACGCTGCTCCTTTTCCTTCTTGGTCTTGAGCTAAAGCTTGGTGAATTTCGATCTATTGGAAAAGTCGCAATTTTGGGTGGTGTTGGACAAATTCTTTTGACACTTTTTGCAGGGTGGGGTATAGCAATGCTTTTTGGCATGAGTCTCATTGCAGGATTTTATGTTGGTATTGCACTTACTTTTTCCTCAACTATTATTGTCGTCAAATTGTTAGCAGATAAAAAAGATCTTAAGAGTCTTTATGGACGACTTTCTATTGGGTTTTTGCTTGTCCAGGATTTCTTTGCGATACTTCTTCTTATTTTACTTGGCGGATACAAGCCAATTGCCAATCCTGGTATGGCTATTGAGTCATTTTTAATTCTTTTCTTAAAGAGTGTCATTGTAGTAACGATTATTATCAACCTCAGTAGAACTGTTTTGCCAAAATTAATTCATACTATTTCTCGCTCTAGTGAAACTCTGTTTCTTTTTAGTATTGCATGGGTCTTTGGCATTGCAGCACTTGTTGCATCTCCATGGATTGGATTTTCAATAGAAATTGGTGGATTCTTAGCAGGCCTTGCACTGGCTAATGCTACAGAAAATTTTCAAATTGTTGCACGAGTGAGACCACTTCGAGATTTTTTCATTACCATCTTTTTTGTCTTCCTTGGCATGCAATTGGTCTTTAATAATATCACCACAATTATACTTCCAGCAGTCATTCTCTCTGTGTTTGTTTTGGTCGGGAAGCCTATCATTATGATGGTCATTATGGGAGGACTTGGGTATAGAAAAAGAACATCTTTTTTAACAGGACTAAATCTAGCACAAATTTCTGAATTCTCACTCATCTTAGTTGTTCTCGGTAGTAAATTAGGACAAATTCCTCAGACTGTTGTGTCATTGGTAACGTTAGTTGCACTTATATCATTTACTTTTTCAACATATATGATAAATGACAGCAATAGTCTTTATCGACGATTTGGGAAATATACGAGTATCTTTGAATGGGGCAAAGGCAAAGAAGAGAAATTGGGTAGTGAAGAAATTTTTGAAAATCATGTCATTCTTATTGGAGGAACTCGTATGGGAACAACAATTCTTGATGCACTCGAGCATACTGATGATCCATTAGTAGTTGTGGATTTTGATCCGGAAATTGTAAAAAAATTACAACAAAAAGGAATTCCAAGTATTTTTGGAGATATAGTTGACACTGATATCCAGGAAAGGGTAAATTTGGCAAAAGCTAAGCTCGTTATCTCCACGCTCACAGACTTGGAAGATAACATGCTTCTTATTAAAGCAGTCCATCATCTCAATAAAAAGACCAAAATTATTGTCATGGCATACGATATTGAAGAAGCTAAGCTTTTGTATAAGGAAGGAGTAGATTATGTTGTCCTGCCTCATATTGCAGGTGGAAGACAAATTGCAAGGACACTTAAATCAGATGAATTAGAAAAACTTGAAGAATTGCGAGAAAAAGATAAAATATATCTTGAATAAATGAGTGATTTTGTTATTCGACCACTAACTGATGATGACAAGCCTTGGGTGCAGCAAGTAGCAACAACGCTATGGGGATCAACCCGCATGGTGTCTCGTGGTAAATTGTGGGATATGACAGAGCTTCCCGGATATTTGGCAGAAAGTGATGGACGAGCTGTTGGTTTACTCACATACAAAATTAAAGGAGATGAATGCGAGTTGGCATCCTTGAATGCACTGACACCTGGAAAGGGAATAGGAAGTGCTCTTATTGAAGAATTGAAAGCAAAGGCAAAAGAAATGGGATGTAAAAAAATTATTGTTATTACGACAAATGATAATACCAATGCACTTCATTTTTATCAGAAAAGAGGATTTGTTATTGGAGCAGTGAGAATAAATGAATTAGAAAATTCTCGTAAATTAAAGCCAGAAATTCCACTTATTGGCGATGATGGCATCCCGCTTCGCGATGAGATAGAACTCGAAATGGTTTTGGTATAATACCTCTATGTTAGAAATTCGACCAACAGATGAAAAAGATTTATCAACACTCTCAGGTATCTATGTAGAGGCATATAACCCACTTAATATTGGAGAAGAATGGACTGACCAGACAGCCCTTCGTATGCTTAAGCATTTTTATGAAGTCCAACCAGATTTGTTTTTTACTGCAGAGGAAGATGGTGAAATTATTGGATGTATTGTCGCTCTTATAAAACCTTTTTGGGATGGATATCATTTAACTGATGGTGAATTATTTTTATCTCCTCAACACCAAAAGAAAGGTGTTGGCAAAAAATTAATTCAGCATATGTTTATCGCTGCTCTAGAAAAATATCAAGCCGTATCGTGGGACACCTTTACTCATAATATTCATGAGCATCCATTAAAGTGGTACAAATCTTTAGGATTTGAAGAGATCCATGAATGGACAATGATTAGTGGGAATATAAAAGATGTTTTGGAAAAGATTGAAGAGGTGGATAAAATCTAGATAACTGAAGTTATCTGATATAATACAGCTATGAGTATTTATAATGACGATGTAAAGTATATTGGAAGAGATCTCAAGCCCGTGCCCCTTACTGTTGTTAAGACTGAAGGAGATTATATTTTTGACTCAGAAAATAATAAATATCTTGATTTTGAGATGGGATGGTGTATTGGTAACATGGGATGGAGTAGACAAGAAGTAACCAATGCAATTAAGGATTTTGTTAATGTACCTAATTATGTTATTCCTGGAATTCCTGGTTATATGTACGAGCCGTGGGTAGAGTTAGCCAAAACTTTATCAGAAATTCTTCCTGGTCATTTGACAAAATATTTTCGCGCAACAGGTGGAACAGAAGCAATAGAAATTGCATTGCAAGCAGCAATGTCTCACACCAAAAGATATGAATTTATTTCCGTAGAAGGGGCATATCATGGCCATTCTCTTGGCGCTCTGAGTATTGGTGCTTCATATTGGAGAGAAAGATATCCTAACCTTCTTAATGGCTGTCATAAAATTAATCCACTATTAGATGATAAGGCTTTTGAAAAAGTAGAGGAGTTACTTAAGACAGAGAAGATAGCTGCATATATTGCCGAACCAATTATTTTAAATGCTGCAGTTGAAATCCCGCAAAAAGAATTTCTTGAAAAAGTTTTTAAAGCATGTAAACAGTATGGAACAGTTTTTATTATGGATGAGGTTGCAACAGGGTTTGGAAGAACAGGGAAGTTGTTTGGTTCTGAGCATTTTGATATTCAACCCGATATTATTACGTTAGGGAAAGCATTAAGTGGAGGGTATGCAGCATTAGGTGCAACTGCTATGACTGAAGAAGTTGCAAAATCGATGGAATGGGAATTTAGTTTTTATTCTACCTTTGGCTGGAATCCATTATCAACGGTTATTACTTTAGCTAACCTGAAGTATTTATTGAGTCACAAAGATGAATTACTCACAAATGTGAATGAAATGAGTGAATATTTTAAATCAAGACTCGAGAATATGCATTTTCCAACACCAGCAGAAGTTAGAATAAAGGGATTGGCAATTGCACTTCGTTTTCAGGAAGAAAATTATGTCTATAGTTTAGTAGAAAAAGCATTCCAAAATAAGTTATTGATACAAGCATTAGATCCATTTACCTTGACAATTTTCCCTTCATTAACAATAGATAAAGAAACAGCACAAGAGGGTTTGAATTTACTTGAGAAGAGTATCTAAAATATTTTTCAAATTTTTAGGAAGATATTCCCAGTAAAATTAAGCCAATAAGGATCGCACTAACTCCAATAATTTGAAT
>PRDT01000009.1 GCA_003173995.1 Candidatus Levyibacteriota bacterium
CCCGTGAAGAACCGCGGGAAAATCATCCCAAGGAGGCTCATGACACCGAATACCGCACCGGTCAGAACAGCTGCCACCGCGACCCCTTGAAGGTCAAACAGTGCAACGAACGGACCGATCATGGCCCCGACGGCCAAGTCCATCAGCAGGACGCATACCGCACTAACCAAAGGCTTATCAACAGCCGCACCGATTGAGCCAAATAGTAAGGCTACAACCAGCGTGCCGATGAGCAGCCACCAAGTCATTGGCCAACTGTAAGTCAGAATGGCGCCACCAGTCACCACGGCGAGGCCGAGGATCGTGAATAGCACGATGTACCGCACAAAAGCCGCTTGGCTGATACGCGGGCCACTGTTGACGACGGGCATGTCAAACACGTTCTTTCTCCTTGTTGAAAGGCGTTCTGCTGCACAATTCACACTGTTGATTCAGTGCCAGGACGCAACATTTCCTGCGAATGGTTTCCCTGTTGTACTTGCGCACAACCTCCCTTCTAGTGGTCAACCAGTCGAGTAAAAAAGCAAAATTTACTTTCTTACTGCACTGGTCAACAACCGAAAAGAGATTAGTTCATAGGTATGTAAAAGAGCTTACAAAACCAAAAAAACATACCGCTAAAGGTATGTTCTCAATCTTGTAGGGAAATTTTATCAAATGGAACACTATAAGTCAAAATTATCGCGAGACAAAGAAAAAAGCGCTAAATCAAAATCATGGTATCAATACCATCAAACCGCACTCGGTTTGCGTATATATAACATGACCAAAATGATCAGCGCTTCCGCATAGATGCGGGTCACCCTTTACCTATGCGGAAGCACCTTTCCCTAACCGTTAATCTTGGCTAGAGGTGTTCGTACTGCCTGGTATCTGCAGCAAACCAAGGACCACTGCAGACAGAAGCGTGAGCCAATTGTTGGATGTCAGCACCAAGAGCTCGGGTAGGAACCACGAGACTGCAAGGAGGCAGACAAACGACGCTGCGATAGCAAATGGAATGTACAAGAGACACCCCACTACCAATCCAGCGACCGCGCCTTCTCCAGCTTGTCGCGAACGACTACCGAGAAGAGCTCCACCACCGGCGAGCGCTCCAAGAATGGCCAAATACGCCAACAAGGACACGTAGTCCAAGAGCGTAAGCACCAACACTACCAGAGCCGCAGCTCCAAGGTAGCTCCAGGGCCAGGGCAATCCTGACAGTGGATGGACGTAAAGCCACCCAAAGTAGTTGATCCCCAGCAACACTCCAACCGAGATCGCGAAGTTGACGACAAATCGCATGTCTCTCCCCTTTCTGAGAGAATGGTTAGGACACGGGTGTGACACAGGCCTGCTTCGCTACGTCAGTAGCTACCGTTTGCACGGCCACCCAAAAGCAAGGCTACCAAAAGACAAAAAAATATCTTCTCGTAGCCTTACTCTTGGAAAAAATTTTCCGCAATAAGTAAATGTGCTTATAAAATGAAAAAACATACCTCTAACGATATGCTTTCCATCTTATGAGGGAGATTTTACCAGACACCCCACTATAAGTCAAAACACCTTGCTTCTTATCCCCAATCCCACACTTTCTTTTTTCCTTTACTTTTGGTATACTACCGGACATTATGGGAAAAGGACCTGAATACCCACATTTTGGAAATGCTTCCTGGGCAGAGGCATTGACTCTTATTCGTGAAGGCTATCATGAGGGAGAATTTGCAGAAAGAGTTGCAACACCTCTAGAGTTTGCCGAAGCAATGCAGCGAGATGCTCGTAATGAATATAGATTTCGAGAGGGAGAAGATGTCGAAGCAATTATGGCAGGTACTGTTCTTCCACAAGATCCCGGAAGATTTGTATCAGCACTTCTTCAGACCGTTGAATCATTAGACTTCGCTCCAGCTGGAGTACGACCAACAGATTATGCAGAGAATTGGAGACTATATGAACTTCTTGATGGACTTATGATGAAGGCTCATCCTGTGACAGCACGAGATCGACATGTTACCAACATCTCATTACAACCTAAGTTCCATGGAATAGCATACGAATCAATTTATAGAAGAGCGACAACATATCACCGAAGAACTGGACCTGCACAATAATCCTATCTATACATCAAAGGCTTTTCAAGAAGGACTGGAGTCAAAAGTACTTTTCTCTTTCGTGCATCTACCTGAATAACAGTTGCTTGGATACTTTGTCCGACTTCATATTTGGTGGTTGGTGGAATTTTTTCTTTGCGAATTGTGCCCTCAACGGTTGTCTCCCCTACTTTTCCTAAGTCCAAGGTCACACCATTTTCATCAATCGCGGTAATTGTTCCACTGACCTTCTTATCAACTGGATATGCTTTGACAATTTCTTCAAATGGATCACTACTGAGTCTCTTAATAGAGAGGTCCAGCCTTTTTGCGTCAGCATCAGAGCCAACAACCACTGCCTCAACTGTCTCTCCTACACTAAATCGTGAAGCCAAATCCTCTACTTTTTCCCAAGAGACTTCAGAAATATGAACGAGAGCTTCAAGTGATATATCTTTCCCTTCAATGGGAAGGCTGACAAAAATACCAAATGTCGTAATACCCGAAACTTTTCCACTAACTTTGGTACCTGACTTAAGACTTGAAATTGCTTTCTTGAATTCTTCTTCAGTAAGAATGCCTTTTTGAGAGAAAATAACTTTTTTCTGTTCGCGGTTGAGGTCAACAATACTTGCTTTGATAGTCTTTCCAACTAATTCGTCAGTATCTTCTGTGCCATTGACATGTGAATTAGGCAAAAATCCTGAGATACCACTATCTGCGTCAACAACAAATCCACCTTTTGTTGACTCAGTCACATTTACTGAAATTTTTTCGCCACTTTTAAGAAGCTCTTCTAAAAGCTTCCATGTTTCATTCTCAGCAAATCGTCGCAAAGAAACAACTGGATATCCTTGTTCGGATTCTGGACTGAGCACTGTTGCTTCAACTTTCTCCCCTACTTTGAGTAACTTGAGTAAATGCTTGAGAATTCTTCTGTCTTTTTCCATAACAACCGCTTCTGTCTTTGCACCAACATCGAGAAGAATCTCTTGAGGATTCATTTTAGTAATAGTACCCGTAACAGCTTGTCCTTTTTGAAGCGCAATAAATTGAGTTTTGTGAGCTGCCATCAGCTCAGCCATTGAGGTTGCTTTAGTAGTTGTTGCCATAAAATCTCATGAAGTCCCTTTCAAAATGCTGAGATCAGTATACCAGAAAAGCTGAGTATTAGCAATGAACGTTGAAAAAAATATTTGGAAGTACTATAATCCCCTTTTATGGCTGCAATACAAGATCAAGAAGGCAGAAGAGGATTATTTGGTGAGACGACTACTGAATATGCTTTGACTTTATCTCGGGATGTTGATGTCGTTGTAAATCAAGTTTACCAACACATTGTTGATAGATTCGATCCAAATGGTGGAGTTCTTCAATACTTACATGTTTTAAGAGGTTGGTTACCACTCAGCCTGGAAGAGGCAAGAACTCAATTAGTTGAACGATTTCGTGAGCCCTTACAACTTCACTATGGTATTGTAGAAGCAACACTTCATGATCCTCATGTAACATTTACAACTGGTGGATTGCAGATTAGAAAACCCGGAGAACCTCGTGCTGCTTGGAGAATGGATCTTAATATGACTCTTGTAGAAAGAAAGGGAGATGGTAATGTTAGACATGATCCTGCTACTAATACATTTGTAGGAGGTGTTAAAGGAATTTTTGGTACCCCACTCTCCTTAACTTTACGCCAGCTGGCTGGTTAGGCTGCCAACCGCATTTGCAGACCATCATCTGGATGAGGACTAATATCCCCTCCTTGCTGTACAGTAACTACATAATGCTCTAATCTTTTTCCTGATAGTCTTGCTACCCACACAAATTCTGAACCTGGATTGCTGTCTGTATTTACAGTTGTATTCATCCACACATTATCTTGAATACCTCTCTCAACTCGATGTGCCATAAGCCAGGGCTCATCCTCTCTCTTCCCTCCATGGAGAGCCACTTGATAACCATAGATGAAATAACCATTTCTCCCGTCATCCAATTCGTATCGAGCTACTTCAAATCTATAGGAAGCATCCATTGTGTATGGCACATGAAGCACTCGTTCTTGTTGGATATATGAAACATCTCTTCCAGGAAAAGAAAATGTCACTTCATCTCCTTGTGTAGCGCTTGATCTGATAAGCCAATCCCCAATATCAGCAACAAAATGACCCGTTTCAGGAATGTGAGCACTGGTGAGTTTATATGCACGTGCAAGATCTTCTGCTTTCTCAGCAAAAAACCCAGCAGCAAGCTCCTTGCCCGATCCTACAACATGCATTGCAGGCCGTTGATCATTAGTAACAACACTCCACCCATTGGAGAGTGCTTTTTCTCGTAAAGCCATGGCCACGAAGCATTGTAGAAGGCTCAAAGGTTATTGTCAACAGGCACAAAATTTCCAAGATATGAAGCTAGTCATGGGTCTGCACGGTATATGTTATTGGCTCGTAAATAACCTCTCTCACTATAGTTATTCCTTGTTGTTCTGCCTCTTCCCAAACAGCAGCAGCAGTCTTATCCGTAGGGCCAAGAAGTTGTAAATCCAAATCACTTCCATCCTCTCTTACCCAAAAAAGAGCATGATTGAGAGGATCACCTTGAGCTGTCTCAGAGACAACATGGACAACACCATTGTCCCACACAATGACAGAAACCCTCGGAAGAGTTTCATCTCGAAATGTTCTTTGAGAAGTTACTCCATTAACATGATACTCATCTGAAACTCGATCAAGTGCTCTTAACATTTCTGTATACGGTTGCCGTCCTGCAGTTGGAGTAAGCAATGCACGAGGAGCCGTTCCTTCTCCTAAAAATTGAGAAAGAAATTGTGCAGCAACTTGCTGTCTCTGGACACCTCTTCCATCAAATTGTCCTGACACTTCAACACCTAAAGCCATACTTGTAAAACAGGAAGGCTATTCTACCTCTTTTTGAAGCTAAATGCAAATTACCTATGCGTGGAATGCCTGAGGTTGATGTTGTAATACACGACCTAATACGCCTAATGCATCCTGTGTTTTTACAATTTCGGGACAAGTTGTACTTTGCCGAAAAGCTGCATATCCTGTATCTAATCCTAATGCACGAGGCGCAGGACGTACTCCTTCATATCCAGCTTGTGGGAAACCAAGCATTGCTAAGACACGAGGATGGAGACTTTCCGCAGTTGCAGCACCTGGCATACTACTTCCTACCATCTCTATTGCTTGTCTTGAAGTGAGCGCATTATGTGTCGGCAAGATTACATCCTTCACCTGACTGCCAAGGAGTGCAGCAAGACCAAGACCGACCATCGTAACTCCTTGAAATCTCACTGTTCTTTCAGAAAATGCAGCTGATCCAGCCACAATTTTTGCTGGAAATGTTGGAGCTTCTCGTATGCTTTGCTCTGGTAATGTATCCAAAACAGCCTGGACAGACGCCTCATCTCCTTGTCTCATTAGCGATGCCCAGAATGAAGGTGCATTGAGGAATTTCCAAAAGGTAAAAATATATTCATTAAAATTCAACCCTGGTATAGCTTGTGCTGCTAACTGCTCAGCACGATCCATATTAAAATATTGCTTGAGGATGCCTCTTCTTCTTTGATTTTCATATATTTCTCTATCTAAGGGTTCATCACCCAATACTGACTCTTGGATAGCGCTTTCGACTGCAGCTCCCCATCTAGCTGGTGTTGGACCTACATTTATCATCCAAGCTTTCGTTGCATCAACAAACGCTTGGAGCTGTCCTTCGCCTGTTTCTACTCCCATAAAGAATATTTTAGCACAAGCACCCAAGTCCTTTTCTACCTACTTAGCCACAAAAAATCCCCCATTTCTGGAGGAGGGAATAAAAAAAGGTTTTGCCCTTAAGTCCCCGGCCATGACCCATTGTCCCAGAACACAAGGAACTAGTATCGTAGGCGCTGAGTTGTTTCACTTCTCTGTTCGGAATGGGAAGAGGTGGTGCCAACTCGCTCAAATGGCCGAAAGCTTAAAGACAAAACCAAATTGTTAAATGTGCTTGT
>PRDT01000059.1 GCA_003173995.1 Candidatus Levyibacteriota bacterium
CTTTTGACACTCAGGGCACCAGTAGGTCCCACGTCCTGCGAGCATGTATTTTTCAATAGTGTGGCCATCTCTTTTGCATTTCTGGCCTATCTTTCCATACACTTGAGAGTGATTTTGATAATTTCCTTCTTCGCCTAAGACGTTAACAAACATTAATTCTGAGGCTCCTCCCTGCTCAAGTCCTTTTTTCAGTACTGTCAGGATAGCATCATATAATGCCTTCACCTCTTGAGTAGTCAAACTATTTGCTGGCCTTTTGGGATCAATTTTGGCTAGATAGAGACTGTCATTGGCATAGATATTACCAATGCCTCCAATTTTTGTCTGATCCATCAGAAGCGGCTTCACAGGTGTCTTTGCCTTTGAAAGAATGGAGGCAAACTTCTCTTCTGTCAGATCTTTAAAAGGCTCAGGTCCCATTTCTTTGAAAAAAGGTAAGGTTTTTAAGTCTTCTTTTGGCAAAATTTTTATCCAGCCAAATTGACGAAGATCGTTATAGTAGAGAAAGGCTCCTTTATCCAATTTGAAAATAACATGCGTCCATTTGTTGGGCACTTCCCCAACTTTGGTAGGCGAAGTATGAATATGCTTTGGAATATCTGAGCCTCTGTAGACTAATTGTCCGGTGAGTTTGATATGAATTGCAAGGACATATCCATTGGAGAGTTCTATTACCAAACCCTTTCCAAACCTCTCCACCCCAATTACTTTTTGGCCAGTAATATGAGATGTATCTCCTTGGACTTGTTTTTTTAATCTGACATCAATATCCTCTATCTTGTGTCCAACAAGATATTTTTGTAGTCCTAATTTGAGTGTTTCAACTTCTGGAAGTTCTGGCATATCTCTCCTTTATAAGTTTTTCTATTTTGGCTATAAACTGCTTTTTATCAAATTTTTTGGCTTGGGTGATACAACTGTCTGGCTTTATCTGAAGTTTTTCAAATTTTTTCACACTTTTCACAAGGCTACCTACTGTCAGCTCATTAAAGAAGACCCCACTCTTACCATCAATAACGGTCTCTTTAACTCCACCTGAATTGTAAGCAATCACTGGTGTCCCAACCCCCATTGCCTCAACCGGTACAATACCAAAATCCTCATCTTCTCCTGCAAAGAAAAATGCTTTTGCTCCCTGCATCAGTTTCAATTTCTCGTCATCTGATATCTCGCCGACAAATTCTACTGTTGGCCCTGCCATTAATTTTAATTCGTCCCCATATCCTGCAAACCCTTTGCCAAAAATTTTTAAGGGAAATTTTAATTCATTAGCCGCTTGAATAATGAGGTCAATATGCTTTGGCCTCGCAAGCCTCCCACCAGCAAGATAATAATCCCCTTTCTTGCCACTTTTGCCCAATACATCAACAGGTGGATAAACAACTACAGCGTCTTTCCGATAGAATTTTTCAATTCGCGCTTTAATATTTTCTGAGTTGGCAATATATCTATCTACATTTTGTGAGGCAGTAAAGTCAACAAGACGAAGAATATGATTGGCAAGGTTGGCAAGGACCTTAAAGACTGCATGCTTTTTCCATTCTCTTGCAGTTGCATACCCATACAAATATCGTGGTGGCGTATGGCAATAACACAGAAGCTGCGCCTGCTTTTTATTGAGAATGGTAGGATTGTAGGCACCTGTTGCAGAGACGAGGATAATATCAAAGTCTGAGAAATCAAAGCTTTGAAAGACAAATGGCGCAATAAGTCGAAATGGACTGAGGAGCTTTTCTTTGAATGGAACTAGCTGTAAAAATGATGGAATAACATGCCAGGACGCAAATCTTTCTGCGTGCGGACCTAAAAATTCAGGGGCATAAATAAGCGTATAGACCGGCGCATGTGGGAACATATCATGTAGCGTCTCCAACACTCTTTCTGCTCCACCATACTCTTTAATATAATCATGCACCAAAGCTATTTTCATAGTAATTCATTTAAAGTCTCAACAGCTACGTCTGCTCCTGCTTTCTCCAATAATGCTTTTCTTTCTGTTTGGACACCTATCACGGGTATCCCTGCTGCTTTTGCTGCCTCAACTCCATTGACCGCATCTTCTACGATAACACAATCAGTCTTTGGAAGGCCAAGATGAGTAGCTGCAAAGAGAAAAATATCAGGAGCTGGCTTGCCATGAGTTACATCATCACTTGAAACAATTACAGAAAAGTATTGGGCTATACCAAGCATCTCCAAAATAGCTGTCATTTTCTCTCTGGTGTGGCCTCCTGTTGCAACAGCAAGGAGCTTATTGTTCTGTACTAAAACATCTATCAATTCTTTTGCTCCAGGCATAAGTTGTAGCTTTTTGGAATCCAGTGCAAGCTCATAAAATAAGGCCCTGTAGCCTTCTACAATGGTCTGTACGTCGCCATTAAGCCCATACATGTCTTTCCACATCTGGACAATATTCGGGATACTTCTCCCAATAAATAAATGTGCATCTTCTTCTTTCCAAGTCAAATGATTTTTGGCAAATAATTCATCCGTTGCCAAATCCCACATTGGCTTTGAATCTATCAAGAGCTCATCAGCATCAAAAATAACTGCTTTGGCATGTTGGAGTAAGGAATTCATCTTTTTCCCTCCCATTCAGCCAAAAATTCCTCCAGAAATTCCTCAAGGTACTTATGACGCTTTTCTGCCAATTTTTTTCCTGTCTTCGTATTCATTTTATCTTTCAAAAGAAGTAACTTTTCATAAAAATGATTAATAGTTGTGCCTTTTGAAGCATAGTATTCTTTCGACGAAGCAAAATCTTGAGGAGGAATATCTGGATCATACATCACTCGCTCTTGAAAGCCTCCATACGCAAAAGCACGAGCAACACCAATGGCTCCTATTGCATCAAGTCTATCTGCATCTTGTACTATCATTCCTTCCGTGGTAAGCATTGGTTTTTCATTTTTTCCTCCTTTAAACGAAACATTTGCCACAATCTCACTTACTTTTTCTACTACTTCAGGCTCAAGATGCTGACTTTCAAGCCACTTTCTTGCTACTTTAGCTCCTATTGTTATGTCGCCATTATGAAATTTCGCATCGGCTATGTCATGAAGCAGAGCCCCTAAAATAATGACAAACATATCTCCTTTCTCTTTTGCTGCGATCTTTTTTACAAGTTGTAAGACTCGATAGACGTGACTAAAGTCATGTGAAGCGCCGTCTCCTTGCATATTGTCTTTAACAAATTGGACCGTTGCTTCAATAACTTGAGTTTGCTTCGTATTCATTGGACAAATTATAGAAGAAAAAGGTAGCAATAACAATGAAGTTACAGAAGCTCAAGTTGGGCACTTGCTGATTGAGGGTCTTTTTTCTTGGGTTTGGCGTCTTCATCTGGCGCCTTCTCTACTCTTTTTTTGAGACTGCTAAATCCGAGTCGGTCAAATTCTTTGGCAAACTTCTCCGATGTAAAAAGTTCTATCTGACACTCTTTTGCATTAAAATGGACCGGTGCATCTGTGTGAATAGTCGCTAATTTCTTCGCAAGTGCTGCCTGTTCTGCATCAATTGCTAATTTTTCTCCAATCTGTGGAGAAAGCTCCCCAATATGGGTGTAAAGATTTTCAAAGCTCCCGTATTGCTGCAGAAGACCTGCTGCTGTCTTAGGCCCTATCCCTGTGATTCCAGGATAGTTATCAGATGCATCTCCAACAAGCGCCTTATAGTCAATAAATTGTGATGGTTTTACGCCATATTTCTCTTCAACACGCTTTGCATCAAAAAGTGCAGTCTTGGTAATACCAAGAAGTGGCATAAGGATATGTACCTGTCCATTCACAAGCTGCAACAAATCCCTATCCCCTGTGACAATGATAGTCTCCATATTTTCTTTCTTGGCAAGGACTGAGAGAGTTCCAAGCAAATCATCTGCTTCATATCCCTCAATACCATACAGAGGAATACCTATCTCTCTTAACGCGTCTTGCAGAATTGGGATCTGAGGAGAGAGATCATTAGCAAGTTGAGGCCTATTGGCGTGATAGCCTGCATAGAGCTCCATTCTGAATGTTGGTGCTCCTTTATCAAAAGCAATTGCCAAGTACTGGGGCTTTACCTCTTCAAGAAGCTTTATGAGCATAGCAAAGAAGCCATAGACTGCATTTGTTGGATTGCCTTCTTTATCAGTAAATGTAGGTGGATATGCGTGGTATGCTCTGTGGAGAATAGCATTCCCATCAATAAGAAGAAGTCTTTGCATAGATACTATTATACAGAAATCCCGTGAGTCTTAAGCTTCTGCAATTTTTTGCTTGAATGGAGATGCTTTCTTTGGCTTTGGTAAGAATGGCGAATCTATTTTTGGCTTATCTCCCATAAAGACAGCAAACTCATCTGCCTCAAGTGTCTCCTTTTTGAGAAGTTCTGCTGCAAGCATATCTAAATGCTTCTTGTTGGCTGTAATCACCTTAATTGCTTCTTGATAGCCTGCATCAAGTATTTTTTGAATCTCTGCATCTACTCTTGCCATCATCTCAGGTGACAAATCTCGTGGTTCATACATATATCGTTTTTCAGTCTGCAAATTAATTGGCCCTAAGTCACTCATTCCCCACTCAACTACCATAGTCCTGGCAACTTCTGTTGCCTTTTCAATATCATTTGATGCACCAGTTGTCATTTCTCCAAAGATAAAATTCTCTGCAGCCCTACCACCAAGCATGACGGCAATTTGTTCCATAATGTATGTCTTTGTTTCATGAGACCTTTCAGAAGGTTCCATCATCGTGTGTCCAAGACTCATCCCACGACTGACAATAGAGACTCTATGGACTGCATCCATATGTGGCATATACCAACTGACAATTGCATGTCCACCTTCATGATAGGCGGTAATCTTCTTATCTTCATCTGACTGGAGTCTTTTCTTCTCAGGACCTAATTTCACCTTTGTTGCAGCCTCTTCCAAATCCCGCATATCAATTGCTTTTTTATTGCGTCTTGCTGCAGTAATCGCTGCTTCATTAAGCATATTCTCCAAATCTGCTCCTGAGAAGCCAACTGTTCGTTTGGCAACTTTTTCCCATTCAACATCATCCGCAAATGGCTTACCTTTAGCATGAATACCAAGAATTGCTTTTCTCCCTTCCAAATCAGGCAAATCTAAGCTTACTTTTCTGTCAAATCTACCTGGTCGGATAAGTGCAGGGTCCAAAACATCAGGCCTGTTGGTTGCCGCAATAACGACAATAGATTCATTTGGAGTAAATCCATCCATCTCCACAAGAATTTGATTGAGTGTCTGCTCACGCTCATCATGTCCTCCCATAAGTCCAGCTCCCCTCTGACGACCAATAGCATCAATTTCATCAATAAAAATAATTGCTGGCTGATTTTTCTTTGCTGTTGCAAAAAGATCTCGTACGCGAGATGCGCCAACACCAACAAGCATCTCCATAAATTCAGACCCTGCCATGGAGAAAAATGTTGTACCAGCTTCTCCTGCTGTAGCGCGGGCAAGAAGAGTTTTACCAGTACCTGATGGTCCAACCATAAGGACTCCTTTTGGCGCACGTGCTCCCATTGCTTTGTATTTGGCTGGATTTTTCAAAAAGTCGACAATTTCTGTCAGCTCTTGCTTTGCTTCATCAACACCAGCAACATTAGCAAATGTTACTTTTGGCTGGTCCTTGTTGAAAAGTTTGGCCTTAAATTGCCCAAAAGAAAAAATACTTTCCTGCGCTCCCCTTGCCTGTCTGAAAATAATATAAAAGAATGCAACCATGAGGACAATTGGAAGAATTGATGAAATCAAATTAAACCAATTCACAAAATTAGATTCGTCTTTCACAATAACCTGAGTATTGTTGAGAGGTACTCCTGCATCTTTAAAAAGAGTATAGACACTTGCACTTGATTCTTTCACTGCATCAACTGTCTTATCTTTCTCTTTCACAGTAAGCTTGGTGTCAGTAACGGTAATTTGCTGTACTTTCCCAGCTTTCACATCTGCAATCACTTGAGAGAGTGGAACTGTCTTTTGGTCTTGTGTGGATTGATTAAATCCAGCAAAGAGAAACATAAGGAAAACAAGTAAAAATCCATAGAGAAAAATATTTTTCCAGGAGAAATTCATTTTTACCTTAACAATCTTGTGTTTATTAGTCTTCTTTCCGTTCGTGGCCATTCAGTGTTAAGTATACCATAAGAAGAGGCTAATTGCACCACAAAAGCGCTTGCCTACAAGATATTTATGCAATAGACAGAGCTCCTGTCTTGTTATTTTCTTTCACAAGCTTATCCTTTTTCATTCCTAAAATAATTTTTTCCAATCTTTCTCTTGGTAAAGAAAATTTTTCAAACATGTTGGCTATTTCTTTTTGGGAAAGTGTTGGTTGGGCAATGAGTGCTTTGACTATTTGGCCTCTATAAAACCTATCAGAATCTTTAAATGTTGATTGTCTAGGAATTGGAATTTTATGTTCTTTAAGCATTGCTCCTGCATAATCCATAAGAGCTTGATTCCAATCATACGCTTTGCCCTGTGGAACCAATGCTTGCGCAATTTCCTGAAGATCTTTTTTCTCAGGAACAATACCTTTATTAAACCTCACAGCAATCACTTTTTTGATATTCGTATCAATGACAGCAACCTGCTTATCAAAGGCAAAACACAATAAAGCTCGTCCTGTATACTCCCCTATTCCTGGGAGAGTAAGGAGCACTTTCTCGTCCGCTGGAACTTTTCCTTGATATCTCTCAAAAACTTCTTTTGCAAATTTGTGCAGATACAAAGCCCTTCTGTTATACCCAAGTCCAGACCAGTATTTGAGGACATCTCGAGAAGAAGCTTGTGCAAGACTTTCAAGTGTTGGAAATACTTTTATCCACACTTCGTATTTTGGTATAACTCGAGAAACTTGTGTCTGTTGTAGCATTACTTCACTAATGAGAATGTGATAGGCATCTCTATCTTTTCTCCAAGGAAGATCTCTTTTGTTGAGGTGGTACCAATCTAAAATTTCTTTCTGAAAAGTGAAAATGTCTTTTTGGGAGATCTTCATGGACACATCATACGCAAAATTACTTTCCTCGTCCAGACTCGTGCTTTTAGTATTTTTCTGATACCATTGGTGCGTGGAAAAGAAAAAACAGCTCCTTCTGGTCAATTATTATCGAGGTTTTGCAGCATTAAGTGTTTTACTGTATCACATGTCTAATGAAATAAATAATAGATTTCATTTCCATTATTTTTTTACTCTTTTCAAACCTTTTAGCTTTGGTGTAGATTTTTTCTTTGTCCTGAGTGGATTTATTCTTTATTACATTCACAAAAATGATATTGGAGAGAGAAAACAGCTCGAGAGATTTGTTAAAAAGCGTTTTGTGAGAATTTTTCCTGTCTATTGGATATTGCTTTCTCTCGCTCTTATAACCTTTATTCTCACCAAAACAAATATTTCCAACACAATTTATTTTTCTCCTCTTTTTATTCTCAGATCATATCTCCTCTTTCCCGTTGCCGCTCCAATTCTAACTCCTGCATGGACGCTTTCTTATGAAGTATTTTTTTATGCTCTCTTTGCATTCTTTATTTTTTTCAAAAAGACTAAACTATTATTAGTTTTGCTCCTTATCTATCTTGCTCTTTTGCTGCCAGTTAATTTCTTAGTACCAGAAAACATTATCGAAACTCACATGTATGGAGGCTGGATTCAAGTCTTTATTCGTTATTTTATTGCAGAATTTGCTTTAGGAGTTATTGCTTCCTATTGTTTTTTTCACCTTAAAAAATTTAATGTTAAACTCTATTTATCAGCCATCATTGTCTCTGTCTTTTTCCTTTTTCTTGCGTGGATGGTAGAGATTTTTGTTCCTTCCTTTATAACACAATATAGATTTTTCACCTTTGCTATTCCTGCTTCTTTTCTGCTTTTTGCATCAGCAAGATTCGAACAAGAAGAACATGTGATGAAAAATAACCTGCTCAACTTTTTTGGCAATGCTTCCTATTCAATTTATTTGATGCAGGCATTTCTCTTATTAATATTCTTTAAAATTATTTATCTCATCAGTCATAAAGTACCAACGCAATTCCTACTTCCTATTGGTATTTTGGGAATTATATTTTGCGTAGGGGTTGCAGGAGTCTTTCACTTAGTAGTAGAAAAACCACTATTACGCAAACTCAATAGATAACCTCTATCTTTGACAAAGTAGATAGTGCAATCTATAATTGCGGCATGTTAGCTATAGACCGACTGATTACAACTGGAGACCTTCTGAGAGAAGCCATGACTGATCTTGATAGAGCAAAAGACGCATTACTTTTTATTGATCAAGCTCAATTTGTAGCAGATCATTCACGTAATCCGGTTAGAAGAGTAGAAGCAAATCTTCGTATAGCAGTTGGCATGAGGAGACTTTCTTTAGCTTTAGGAGACGCAAGAGAGCATCAGCGGCAAGCAGGAAGGATGCAGGACTTAGCCATCAAAGCACCCCATCTTCGGCTTGTATAACTTAGTAGACTAATCCGAGGACTTCCTTTACTTCCTTCAATGTCTTTTGAGTTTCTTCTCGCGTGCGCTCTGTCCCTTTTCGGGCGATTTCAAGTAACCGCTCTGGATTTTTATACGCTGCTCTCTTCTTTCGAATTGGATCCAAAAAATTATTCAAGACCTCCATCAAATATTTTTTCACTTCAACATCTCCAACTTGTCCTTTTTTATAAAGATGCTTATATTCACTAATTTTGAGACTATCTGACTCTTTCCCAAACGCGTCTAAATAATCAAAGACAGGATTGCCTTCAACATGTCCTGGATCTGTTGCCTTGAGTCGTGTTGGATCGGTATACATACTCATTACTTTTTTCTCAACTTCTTCCTCTGTTGCTGAAAGATAAATAGTATTACCAAGTGATTTACTCATTTTTGGATTGCCATCTGTGCCAAC